>JAAAPH010000061.1 GCA_009908415.1 Bacteroidota bacterium | reverse complement strand
GTTGCATGGTGGAACGGCCACCGGTCCGCCCTACTTCACATGATTCTATCATACGCACCGCATTCCGTGCATGCTGTTTCCGATTTCAGATGATGACCGGCGTCTCAGCGGGTCGGCCTACGTGACGCTCGCGTTCGTCATCGTCAATCTGGTGGTCTTTTTCGTCTTTCAACAGGCCGGGGCGAACACCGACTTCATTTACGGTTGGAGCGTGATTCCCGCCGAGATCACGTCGGGAACGGATCTGGTTGCGTCGCAGACCGTGGAGGCGCGGGGGCAGCAGGTCGAGGTGCCCGGGGCTCCGGGTCCAGAGCCCATTTACCTTACGGTGCTCACGGCCATGTTCATGCATGGCGGGTACGCGCATCTCTTTGGCAATCTGCTGTACCTCTGGATCTTTGGCGATAATGTGGAGGAGCGCATCGGGTCCGTGGCGTTCCTCGGGTTTTACGTGCTCTGTGGCATAGCGGCCACGTTTGCTCAGGTCGGGCTCGATCCGGACGGCGTGCTTCCCAACCTTGGCGCATCGGGGGCCATCTCCGGCGTGTTGGGCGCGTACATCGTGTTCTTCCCACGCAACCGGGTGCATGCGCTCTTCTTCTATTTCGTCGTCTCGGTGCCGGCCTTTATCGCCATCGGGACGTGGATTCTCTTCCAGTTCTTCAACGGCTTGGGGGCCGTGGTCGCTACTGAAACAGCAGTGGGAGGCGTGGCCTACGGCGCCCACATCGGCGGATTTTTGACGGGTGTGCTCGCGGGCGGCCTGTGGCGGCTCGTGGGCTCGAAGGAAGCTTCGACGCTTTCGGCCCGCTCGCCGCGCCGCAACGGATAGGTGGTACGTCAAACCGCGTAATGGGAGCAACGATGGCTGATGCGACGCCGACCGTCCTGATGTGGAGTGGGGGAAAGGATGCTGCCCTCGCCCTCGAAGCGCTCCGTGCCGAGGCGGGCTATGCCGCCGAAGCGCTTGTGACGACCGTCATTGAAGGCGCCGACACGGTGACGATGCACGGCGTGCCCTTGGACCTCATCCAGAGCCAGGCTGCGGTGCTGTCGATTCCCCTCCACGTGATGCGCGTGCCGCCCGCGCCGTCGAACGCGACGTATGAAGAGCGATTAGAGCGCACACTCGCTCCACTGCTTGCCCGTGGCCTCACCACCGTGGCCGCCGGTGACCTTTTCCTGGAAGACATTCGCGCCTATCGCCAGGACGTGCTGGGTCGCATCGGCGCCGAGGCGCTGTTTCCAATTTGGGAGCGTGACACGAACGCACTCGCCACCCATTTTCTCGACGTGGGATTTCGGGCCGTCGTCTGCAGCGTAGACACGACACGCTTGGATGGGGCCTTCGTCGGCCAGCGCTACGACGCCGCGTTTGTCGAGGGGTTGCCCGAGGATACCGATCCGTGTGGCGAGCATGGGGCGTTCCACACCTTCGTGACGGACGGGCCTTTGTTCGCGGCCCCGGTGCCGGTGAGCGTCACGGAGCATTACGGCACGGGTCGCATGCGGTATGCCCAGTTGGAGCCGGGCGAGCCGTGAGGGGCCCCGGCGCGCGATGGGCTGTGCGCACAAAAAAGAAGGCCCCACTGCGTCAGCGACGCGGTGGGGCCTGCATTGTAGGGCAAGACGGAGAGCGCTCACTCCTCGTCGTCAGCCGGAGCTTCTGCTGAGGTGGCGGGCTCCACGTCCTCCGGGGCTTCATCCGCGGCGGCCTCATCGGTGACCGCTTCGCCGTTGGCTTTCTCGCCGTTGGCTTTTGGGGCCTCCAACTCGGCGGCGCCCTTCTCGACCTCAAAGTCGAGTTCGTTTTTCTCGCCGTCGTGGACGATGCTGATCTTGTCGCCCTCGCTGATATCCTGGTTGAGGATGTCTTCCGCCATCGGATCCTCCACGTACTTCTGGAGGGCGCGGCGGAGCGGGCGGGCGCCGTACTTCGGGTCGTACCCCTTGTCGGTCAGGAACTCCTTGGCCGACTCCTCGAACGTGATCTCTAGTCCGAGATCCCGCGCGCGAGCGAACAGATCCTCCGACATAATATCGATGATCTGGAAGATGTGCTCCTTCTCCAGCGCGTGGAAAACGATCACATCGTCGATCCGGTTCAGGAACTCGGGGTTGAAGACGTTCTTGAGCGCGTCCTCCACCGTCGACTTCATCGTCTGGTAGTCCATGTCGCCGCCTTCGGATTGGGAGAACCCGATCCCGCGGCCGAGCGACTTGATGTCCTGCGTCCCGATGTTGGACGTCATGATGATGATCGTATTCCGGAAGTCGACGCGGCGGCCGAGGCCGTCGGTCAGAATCCCGTCGTCCAGCACCTGCAGGAGAATGTTGAACACATCCGGGTGCGCCTTCTCGATCTCATCGAGCAGCACCACGGAGTACGGCTTGCGGCGCACCTTCTCGGTGAGCTGGCCGCCTTCTTCGTAGCCGACGTAGCCCGGAGGGGCCCCCACGAGGCGGCTGACGCTGAACTTCTCCATGTACTCGCTCATGTCGATGCGGATGAGCGAGTCTTGCGAGTCGAAGAGGTACTCGGTGAGCACCTTGGCGAGCTCCGTCTTTCCGACGCCGGTGGGGCCGAGGAAGATGAACGTACCGATCGGCTTCTCGGGGTCCTTCAGGCCGGCGCGGGTGCGGCGGATGGCCTTCGAGAGCTTCTTGATGGCCTCGTCCTGACCCACCACGCGCTCCTTGAGCGTCTCCTCCATCTTGAGGAGCTTGCGCTGCTCCGGCTCAGAGATCTTATCGACCGGGATGCCAGTCATCATGGCGACGACCTCGGAGATGTCCGTCGAGGTGACGTCATAGACCTCAGTCTCGGCCTTCTCTTCCCACTCCTTCTTGGCCTCTTCGAGCTTCTCTTGCAGCTTCTTTTCGTTGTCGCGGAGCTGGGCCGCTTCCTCAAAGCGCTGGCTCTTGACGACCTGGTTTTTCTCCTCACGGACCTCTTCGATTTTCTCTTCGAGGTCGAGGATGGACTGCGGCACGCGGATGTTGGACAGGTGCACACGGGCACCGGCCTCATCCATCACATCGATGGCCTTGTCGGGCAGGAAGCGGTCCGTGATGTAGCGGTCGCTGAGCTGCACGGCCAGTTCGAGCGCCTCGTCCGAATAGTGGACGTTGTGGTGCTCTTCGTAGTGGCCGCTGATGTTTTTGAGGATGTTGATCGTCTCCTCGGGGGTCGACGGATCGACGATGATCTTCTGGAACCGCCGGTCGAGGGCGCCATCCTTCTCGATGTGCTGGCGGTACTCGTCGAGCGTCGTCGCGCCGATGCACTGCAGGTCCCCGCGGGCGAGGGCCGGCTTGAACATGTTGGAGGCGTCCAAGCTGCCCGAGGCGCCGCCGGCCCCGACGATCGTGTGGATCTCGTCGATGAAGAGCACGACCTCCGGGTTCTTCTCCAGCTCCTTCATCACGGCCTTCATCCGCTCCTCGAATTGGCCCCGATACTTTGTGCCGGCCACGAGCGAGGCGAGGTCGAGCGTCACGATACGCTTATCGTAGAGCACGCGACTCACTTTGCGCTCCACGATCCGCATGGCCAAGCCCTCAGCAATCGCCGTCTTCCCAACGCCCGGCTCGCCGATGAGCACGGGGTTGTTCTTCTTCCGGCGGCTGAGCACCTGGGCCACGCGCTCGATTTCGCGCTTGCGCCCGATGATCGGGTCGAGTTCGTTTTCTTCAGCCAGTTCGGTGAGGTCCCGACCGAAGTTGTCTAGTACAGGTGTCTTGCTCTTGTCCATTTTACTGCGCTCTTTTCCGTAACCAGAAGACAGGCGACTGCCAGAGCCGCTGCCACTTGAAGACGAGGAGGACGAAGCCTTCCCGCTGATGATCGAGTCGAGTTCGGCTCGGACGGCATCGTAGGTAACTGAAAACCCTTGTTGCAAAATCTGAGCCGCGATGTTCTCGTTATCGCGAAGCAAACTGAGGAGGAGGTGTTCCGTCCCAATTACGTCGCTCTTGTAAAGCTTGGCTTCAAGGTACGTGATCTTCAACACCTTTTCCGCTTGTTTGGTGAGCGGGATATTGCCCACCGAGAGCGAGCCGCCCGTGCTGCGCACCGTGTCCTCGATCGCTTGCTTCAGCTTCAGGAGGTCACAACCCAGGTTGCGCAGGATCTTGACGGCAATGCCTTCGCCCTCACGAATGATGCCGAGCAGCAAGTGCTCGGTCCCAATGTAGTCGTGCCCGAGACGGATTGCTTCTTCCCGGCTGTACGAGATAACATCGCGGACACGGTTCGAAAAATTGCCTTCCATACTCAGGGGTCTTAGAACGAGCGAAGAACCTCAGCACATCCACCAAAAGACGTGGGCTGTGGAGTGTACGACCGGACGCGCCAAGGCGGCCTCAGTGAGGCCCTCGCGAGTACCGAATAACGCAGTAAGGTAAACCGTGCCCCCGCGAGCACTGTTCCTCTACGGATGTGCAGCAGGAGTAATCAAACGCGGCCGGCTCACCGCGCCGCAAAACTGGAGCCGCATCCGCAGGTCTCGGTCGCATTGGGGTTCTCAAAGGTAAACCCCCGCGCGTTCAGCCCGTCGTGGTAATCCACCGTCGTCCCCATCAAGTACAATCCGTGACGCTTATCGATGAACACAGGAATGCCGTCGATCTCGTATTGCTGATCGTAGTCCCGTTCTTTATCGAAGCCCAACACATAGCTCATGCCCGAGCACCCGCCGCCTTTCACGCCAATGCGCAACCCATATCCATCCGGAATCTTTTTCGTCCGCATGATCTTTTGGATCTTGCTGGCTGCGGTGGAGCTGATGCTGACCGGCGCATCTTGAGAGGTCTGCGTAGCGGTGTCCGCCATGACGAGAGTAAGGGGGGTTTGAGGGTGGGAAAGCAGTCGGCTCGCAGATGATAAACGCAGGCATTCAAACGACGAGAACAGCCGGGTAGTTCCACCGCCAGAGCCCCGTGGATACGCCCGGGACCGATCGGCAAGTCCCAGGTCGCGGCCCCACCAACCGACGACGCTGATCGCCGCTCGTCGATCGCCTCCAGGCTCGGCGGAAAGGTGCGCCGTAGCGTGTCGCACGCCCCCGGTACGTGATCCCGGCGGGCAGGATTAGGATTAATGGAGCGGGCGAGCGAGAACGACAGGCCGTTTCATCGTGATGGCCTGCCCCCCCTGCGCGTCCAGTGCTTCGAAGAGGACCACATAAATCCCGATGCGCAGCGATTGGCCATCGTCCCCGCGGCCGTCCCATAGCAGTTCGCCCGTCCGGCCCACGATGCGGCTCTGTTCCAGCGTGCGGACGTGCCGCCCGGCGGCGTCGTAAATGCGCACCCGCGCTGATGCGACGTTGGTATCGAGCTTGAATGCGATGCGGGTCACGTCATCGAGGCCGTCGCCGTCGGGAGAGAAGGGTGAGGGGGTGACGGTGAGGCGTCGTTCAGGCGCCGCATCAGGAGCAACCAGCACCGAGTTGGGACGACCGGGTGTGCCCCCCGCGGAGGCCGCGCTGCTCGTCCAGTTGGTGGGGGATTGCGCAGGCGCCGTCAGGCTGATCCGTTCCAGCGCAACGCCGTTTGCATCCGCTAGGGCGGGCGCGTGCCAGTCGGGGTCGTACGTCACGGCGGCGACGGGGCGCCCATCGGGCGCATGCAGGCGGATGCGGTCGCCCTCGTTGCGAAGGCCCAGCGAGGCGACAGGAAGAGGAAGCAGGGTCACCGAGGCGGCCCGAAGATCAATTCCGGGAAACGATGCAGCCAGCGTGCCGTCGCTAGCCGGGTCGTCGACTGGGTCCGGTTCGGCATACATGACGGCCCATCCGCCGGGCGGGACCGCCTTCAGCACGTGACCGCCGACGCGGGTGGTGTCGGCCGCACCGGTCTCGTCGGGCCGGTCCGTCCAGAACACGTTTCGCAGGCTCAGGGTGCGGGACGTGCGGTTCGCGACCTCGAAATACTCGGGTTGATTTGGGCGGTGGTCGAAATCGTCGGCCCGCGGATCGAACATGATTTCGGTCAACGCCAGGTCGCCGCCCGCGGGTGGGTAGCTTAGGGCAATGGACGTGTCGGCCAGTGCATTGCCCACGAGATCCTGCACGCCTTGGATGCGGAGACCCATGCCGGTGACCGGACGGTCGAAGGGGAGACGGATGCGACTGTCGGTGTCGCTGAGACGCACGGTGGGGGGACGCGTGCCGTCGTCAAGTATAAACGCGCTGGGGGATGGCGCCGTGATGGGCTCGTTGAAGACGACGCGTACGGTATCGGGAGCAATCACCTCGGCGAAGACGGCGACGGGCGGAGCGCGGTCGGGCGCGAAGAGGCTGTTCTCAGCGCCTGGCGTGGCGCCGCGGGGCGCGGTGGACGATCCAAAGTTGCGCGCACGATCCGACGGGCCGGCAGGGTCGATCCGCTCCAGCGACCGGCCGTCGGTGCCGCCCCAATCGGGGGCATAGGGCACACGGTCCAGCACGGCGCTTCCCTGGTAGAGCACCACGGCATCGCCACTGTTGTTCAGCGCATCCCAGTTTGGCGGCGTGATGAAGGGAACGTCCGGAAACGCCGAGGCAAACAGCGTGGCATCGCGGACGAGCACCGCGTAGTGCCCTGGACGGAGCACCGTCGAGGTCATAGTGACGGGGATCGGCTCGTCACGGTTGTCCGAAAACGACAGGGTGCTCAGGTCGATCGCGCGCGGCGAACGGTTGTAGAGCTCAATAAACTCGTTCTGAGACGGAGAGGGGGCGTAGAGCACCTCGTTAACGATCACCGATCGGGGGACCGGCTGGGCCGAGAGCATGGCAGGCGCAACCACGAGAAGCGCTGCACAAAGCAGAGCGGAGCGGTTCGTCATCACAGGGGGCGGCTTGGGGTCAGAAGAGGATAAACCCGCAGGGGCCTCAGGCTCCCAGAGGTGAACATCTTCTAAAATATAGCCAAGCGTCGCCAGATGCAACGGTCTACGCCAGCGCCATCGCATCCATCGATCGGGTCGGTGGCATCGGCGGGGTCGAGCGCGGCCGGGCCCTCGCCGCCGGCTCGTGTAGGGGGCAGGGTGGCGAGGTGGGGCCGGTGAACAGAGACCCGCCCCTTCGATGCGATGGGCTCCGGCTTACTCGTCCCACATCCCGGATGAGATGGCATCGTCAGTCAGCTGCCGATCGAGGTGGTTGATGAGCACCTGGGCCATCATGCGGGCCGTCGGCGCGAGCGGGGTTTCGTCGATATCGAAACGGTCATCGTGCAGCGGATGGCTCGTCTCCGGGCTCGACGCCGTGCCCACGCGGATCAGCGCGCCGGGCACATGCTTGAGGTAATGCGAGAAGTCCTCGCCCCCCATGCTGACGCGAGGAATTTGGTAGATGGCGTGGTCGCCAAAGGTTTCGCGAATGGTGTCTGCAATGTTGCTGACCAGCGCGGCGGCGTTGATGACCGGCGGAGACCCCATCTCGTATTCGACCGAGGCGTTCGCCCCGTGCAAGCTAGCAATCTGGTCGGCCACCTGACCCAGCTTCCGGCGCAGGAAGGTGCGGTCATCGGTGCTCACCGTGCGCAGCGTGCCGCCAAACTCCACCTCATCGGGAATCACGTTGTGGGCCCGGCTGCCCGAGAGCCGGCAAACGGTAAGCACGGTAGCGTTGCGCGGGTCGGTGACGCGCCCCGCCAACTGGTAAAAGGCGTTCATGATCTGCGAGGCCACCCACACCGTATCCACGGACTCGTGGGGGCGCGCCGAGTGCCCGGTACCCTCGTGGCGAACGTAGACATCGAAGCGGTCGGACGCTGCCGTGATGGGCCCCGTCATGAGGCCGTAGCGGCCCACACCCAGCGACGGGTCCACATGGACGGCGTACACCGCATCCAATCCGCTCAGGATGCCATCTTCAATCATGAGAGGCGCCCCGCTGGGCAGCCCTTCTTCATTCGGCTGAAAAAAGACGCGGGCCCGGCCTTTGAGTTCGTGGCGCCGGTGGTGAAGCATGAGCGCGACGCCAATGCCCATTGCCGTGTGGGCGTCGTGCCCGCACAGGTGGGCCGCCCCGTCGTTGCGGGAGCGATACCCGGTCTGCTTGGCATCGTGGGCGGGGAGGGCGTCGATGTCGGCCCGGTAGCCGACGTGGCCACCGGGGTGATCGCCTTCGATGTCCACATACAGCCCCGTCTTCGCAATCGGCCCTTTGACGTCGAGCCCGTATCGGGTCAGCGTCTCTCGAATAAACTGTGACGTGTCGTGCTCCTGCATGCCCACTTCCGGGTTGCGATGCAGGTGGCGCCGGATCGCGGCGAGCAGGCGAGCGAGGGCTTCAGGGTCTTCCCCCAGTGTGTTGAGGGAGCCAGGCGACGGGACGGTATCCGAAAGAGGCGCGTCGGGGACCATGTGAGCAGGGAGAAACGCTTAAGGGTTCGTGGGACGTGCTGGATCACTCTCATACCGCGAAAACGGAGGCAAGGTTCGTACCTTGCGGCACGAGAGGCGTCCGGAGGGAAGTGCGGAGGCGCTTCCAGGGCGCCCTCGCGTCCGGCGCGCGCGGGCCGCCCACCCACGATGGCAACCGGCGAGCCGACGTTCAGGCGGCGTGTTCGGGGAAGAGCGTCTCGAACCGATCGAGCATCTCATGAGCCTGCTGTTGCAGCGCGTCGCGCTCGTCGGGCGAGTCGGCGAAACGGTGCAACAGGGCTTGGAGCTTCTGCTTGCGGTGGTCCGCGTCGGCTTGGGCGAGCTCCCAGTAGGCCGTGGCGAGGGCCATGCGGTGCTCCAGCGCATCCGGATCCGCATGGACGGCGGGGTCTTCGAGGAGGGGCTGTGCAAAAAGCGCCAATGCTTCCGGCTTCTCCAGCTGCTCGGCGCCGTATCCGCCGTGGTGGGCCGGGCTATGATTGGGCGGACTCGCGTGCTGGTCGAGCAGCTGCTCGAACGGGGGCAGTGTGGAGGGCGCGGTGGCATGGGCGTGATGCCGGCGCGAGTCCGGCAGGGCGGTCCACCGTTCGCGCATGAGGCCCATGAGCTCGTGGAAAGACTCTTCGGCGTCGGCCTCCGGCGTGGGGCCGACCAGGCATGCCTTGAGGGCGGCAGCATGATGCTCCTGGCGGTCGGCATCGAGCGAAAAGTACGCCCAGAGCAGACGGGCCGTATCCAGCACCGTCACAAGCACGCTGATCTCTTTTGCCGATCGGGAGGACGGGGGTTTCGCAAGGCTCGACTGCAGATCGATGCCGTAGAGTTCGAAGAGGGGCTGAGCAAAGCGAGAGAGCGCGTCAAACCGCACGCCCATGGCGTCGTCCAGGTACGCTTCGAGCGATTGCTCTGAGGAAGAGGCCGGCTCGGGAGGCATATGCAAACTGCTCCAAAAATTCTCCGTGTGATGGTGGCAAGGCAGTGATAGGTGGAAAACGCACCGCCGTCAAGTGTTCACAGGCTGTACGCGACTCCGCCCGGCTGCGCGAGGGCTAAACCATGCCGCGGCGCTTGCGGAGAACCCATTCCGCGGCCAGCAGCACAATGATGGCAATCAGAAATCCGGTGGTGTGCCACAGCTTTACCTCTCGTTCGTTCGTGATCGTCTTGGTCGCAAAGGATTCCGAGCGGGCCAGCTGGACGGGCAGGGCGTCCGCCTGCTCGATGGTGAGGAACGATCCGCCGGAGCGCTGGGCGATCTGCCGCATCAGCGCGGCATTGGCCCGGGTGTTGCGAAATTCCAGTGTGAGCGCGCCCACAGCGAACTGGCCCTGGTCCGTACCCAGGGACGCGCCGTCGCGGGTGGCCTCGGCCGTGTACTCGTAGCTGCCTTCGGGCAGGGTGCCGATGTCGACCACGTAACGCCCGTTGCCCACCGCGTTCATGGCGTACGGGTACTGCGTACCATCAGGTGCGCGCACACCGACCTCCACCGAGGCATCGTCTACGGGATTCATGCTCTCGTTGTAAACCTGTCCCGTAAACGACACGCGTTCGTTCCCGGCAAAGGTTTCGCGGACGGGCTCCACGCGGACGGGGCGGTCGTCCTCGCGGGTGGTCACCCATTCGATCGTGTTGTTGAGCAGGCCCGGCCACGCGGGGGCGACGGCCTGCAGGTCCTCGGGTAGGTTGGCCCAGCGCCACGAGCCCGCCCCGAGGAGCGCCGCGGTCCGGTGCCCCGCCCGGTTGCGGATGACCAGCATCGGGTCGTTCAATTCGACGCCGCGGACGCGGGTCGTGGCCAGCACAGTGGCGTCGGGTGTGGCCACCCAGCGGCTTTCATTGTACTGAAGCGGCGGGAGCTGGCGCCACAGGTCAGAAGTCAATTCGGGAATCTCGAAAATCGGATGGCGTGTGCTCGCCTCCGTGGGCACCAGCCCGGCCTCCACGAAGCTCGACCGAAGGCGTTCGGTCTGCACCGGCAGCACCTCGCCAAAGGACTGCTGGAGGGCCCGCAGATCGGTCTGCGCGTCGAGGATGAACAGCAGCGGCATCTCGCGCGCGGCGGCCTCCGCTACGCGCTCGACCGCAGCGGCCGGGACGACGGCGCTCGGAAAGCCGGCCAGCACGAGCACGTCAAACTCCTGAAGGGCATCCGGCAGCTCTCCCTGATAGAATCCGCCGCCGCGTTGGGGCACGAAGGGGACCACCTCGGTATCGGTATCCTGTTCGAGCAGCCGACGCACGGCGCCAAATGTGGGCGAGGGGGCCGCGCCCAGTAGCAACACGCGCCGCTTGCTTTCGAGCACGCGGACCGTGAGGGCCCGTTCGTTATTGCGGTACGTGACCTCGCCGTCGAGCTCGGTGACGCGCGCCGTCAGGCGGTGCAGCCCGGTCGATTCCGGCGTATAGCTTAAGTCGACGGGCACCTCGGCCGTGCCGGAGGGCAGTTGCACGCGCTCCTGGTCGATGCGCTCGCCGTCGCGGAAGAGCTGGACGGTCACCGGTTCGCCGCCGGCCGACTCCGCCCACAGCCCAATCTGAATGGGCAGCTCGGTGTCCACGTACGCGATGTCATTGGTGGTCACGCGGCGAATCTGGACATCCCGGCGCCGGGTGGTGTCGCCCACCACGAGGGTGTGAATGGGCGTGGCGAATCGCTCCGCGACATAGAGCGGGTTCTGGCCGGTGTTGTACTGGCCGTCGGAGATCAGCACGACGCCGCCGAGGTTGACCTCTTGCAGTTCATTGCGGATCTGCTCCAGGGCAGCGGCGATGTCGGTCCGGGCCCCGTCGAAGCGCAGCGAGTCTGGCACGGTGGTGTTCTCGAGGCGGCGGAGGCCGCGGTCGAAGGCAAAGAAGCGCCGGTCGCCATCGAGGGCGGTGGCATCGATCTGGCGGAGGGCCGTCTGGATCGCATCCTGCGGCGCGGACCGCGCCGTGTCGGTCCGGGCGCCGGTGGTAATCTGCAGGCTCTCGCTGTTGTCAATGAGCATCGCGAGGACGGGCGGCTGCTCGGAGGCGCTGAACTGCCGCATGACCGGCTCGAACAGGAGGAAGAACAGCAGCGCGAGGGCCGTAAAGCGCAAACTGCCCAAGAGCCAACGCCAGCCGCGCGAGACAGGCGGCGTGGTGCGTCGGTAGGACAAGTAGGTCAGCCCCGCCGCCAGGGACAGACAGATGGCAAGGAGCCAGGGGCTTAGGCCAAAGGAAAGCGACATGCGGGATGCAAACAGCTAGTGGGAGGCCACGAGGCACACGCCGGCGGGGTAGTAGTGCACCCTTCGTGGCGGCACGCGTTCCCTCGATGGGGTCAGACGTACGGCAGAATCAAGTACGTCATGTATCCGAGAAAGCCGGCGAGCAGGAGGCCGCCTTCCCAGCGGGTGATGCAGTACTGGGTCCAGGCGAGAGGCAGGACGAGCGCCCCAAAGCCCAGCATGACCGGAAAGTGAACGCTGAGCGAATGGGGCCGCACCTCCAGCGGGCTCACAAGGGCCAGGGCGCCTACCACGAACAGCACGTTCAGGATGTTGCTGCCCATGACGTTGCCCACGGACAGGTCCGCTTCTTGCCGAATGACGCCGACCATGGAGGCAGCAAGCTCCGGGAGGCTCGTACCGATGGCCACGATGGTAAGGCCGATCACCACGTGGTCGATCCCCATGATGTTGGCGATGCTGACGGCGCCCTGCACCATAAGGCGCGCCCCGCCGGCCAAGAGGGCCATTCCGGCGAGGGTATAGAGCACCTTCTGCCGAAGCGTCTGGAGTTCACCGGCCTCATCGTCGTCCATTTCCTCAAGGATGGGGGGGTTGGGGTGCCGCTTGGCGTCGATGAACAAAAACACCATTACGCCAAGCAGGCTCAGCACCATGAGCAGGCCGTCCCACTGGCCGATACGGCCATCCAGGGCCACGACGTAAAAGAGCCCCATTGCGCCCATCATGAGGGGATACTCCTTCGACAGCATTTGAGGCTGCACGGCTAGAGGCAGAATCATCGCACTGGAGCCCAAGATGAGCGCGATGTTGCAGATGTTGGAGCCAATAATGTTGCCCAGCGCCAGGTCGTGCTCTCCGGTAAAGGCCGCGAAGAAGTTGATAAAAAACTCGGGCAATGAGGTACCGAGGGCTACGATAGTGAGGCCCACGACGATCGGCCGGATGCCGTAGTGCAGGGCCGTCTGCGTGGCGGCTTTGATGAGCCACTCGGCCCCGATATAGAGAACGCCAAGACCGATAAAGAAGAGAAGAATGTGCCAGACCATGCAAAGGGGAGGCGTGCCGCGAGGTCAGGCGCGGCCGGTGAGGGGAGTCAGAGCGTGCTGCGAGGGATGGCCTGCCCGCTGAAGGAGCCCGGCAGCAATGCGTGCGGCGTGTGCTCTTCGGGGGGAGAACCATTCCGATCCATCCAAAGCGTGATATCGGGAGCGAGTTCCACGAGCCACTGCCGGCACGCCCCGCAGGGCGTCCCGTTCGCGTCGAGCGGGCACGACAGGTAGAGCGCACGCAGCGCATCGGCTATGCCATAAGCCCGGGCTGTGCCGAGGGCATTGCGTTCCGCGCACAGGATGCGGCTCCAGTCGTCGTGCTCCACGTTGACGCCCGGCAGCAGGCGGCCGTCTGCGATTTCGAGCAGCGTGCCCACGGGGAAGTCCGACGCGGGCGTCAGTGCACGGTGTGCCATGGCGCGCGCCTGCGCCACCCGGTCCGCGGGGCGTGGACCGTCGGCCGCCACGAATGGGTCGAGCGGGCCGATTGGGGAAGGCAGGCGCGCGCGCCGCCAATCCGACCGGATGAACACATCGTCCGGTCCCGAGTCAAACGAGGCGCCCGGGAAGCCGTCGACATACTGGCGATCGGCCGGTCGGGCCCCTGTACTGAGTACAAAAGCCACCATCGCCTCGGTCCGGTCCAGGGCGACCGCCGTTGTGACGGCATTCATGAGCGCCGATAGCGAGAGGGAGAACGCGGCGCTGTCGACCCGCACGCCCGGCACCCAATGGCCGTCATCGAGCAACACCAAAGCCGCGGACGGAGCGCCCGAAAAGGGAACGTGCGCTCGTTCTTCGAGCGCGGTGGCCTGGGCACGGAGCACGTCGAGCGTGCGCGAGCTGGGTACGGGCATGAGAGCGACACGGCCGGAGCCGGGGCAGCGGGAGAAACAGGGAGAAGTCTGTATAGTCCATGTACTTAGAAGTTTCGGGCAGAAGCCGAATCCTCTCCGGAAGACGCACGTGGCTTAAACACGGCGCGAGGACACGGGAGCGCACCCGCCTCGATACACTTCCGGGTGCTATGCGTTCGGCCGCCCGCCTCAACCTTGCGTGGCATCAGCCGTTTAGCCAGTCTCACGAACCAATCACGTCCGACCTTCGATCATGCAAACAATAGAGAAGCACGTCGATCCAGTTACGCAGCACGATCTGCTCGAACTGATCGAAGCGGGAAGCGCGCCGCGCGTCTCCATCTATGTGCCTACCGAGCGCGTTTGGAACGAAAGCAAGCAAAATCCCGCGCGCCTGAAAAACCTCCTGCGGCAGGCCTCCGATCAGCTTGCGCACCACGGCGTCGACGCGGCGACCGCCGAGTCGGTGTTGGCGCCCGCGCACGAACTGCTCGACCGGAGTCAGTTTTGGCAGCACCAGAGCGACGGGCTTGCGCTCTTCGCAGGCGACGACTTTCTGCGCACGTACCGGTTGCCTCTCGACTTCAAGAGCCGCGTCCAGGTCGGCGGGCCGTTTCACATCCGGCCGTTGCTGCAGTACCTGGCGCACGATGGAACGTTTTATCTGCTCGCGCTCAGCCAGGGCGGCGTGGCGCTCTACCGCTGCACGCGGCACACCGCCGAAGAGGTGCCGCTGGAGGACGTGCCGACGAGCCTGCCCGAGGCCATGCAGTATGACGACCTGGAAACCTACTTGGGGTTTCACACGGGCACCACGGGGGGGGGAGGCAAGCGGTCGGCCATGTTCCACGGGCAGAGCGATGCCGGCGACAAGGCGAACGTGAAGGACCAAATTCTGCGCTTTTTCCGCACGCTCGACAACGGCGTGCGCCAGGTGCTGAACAGCGCGGCCACGCCGCCCCCGCTCGTGTTGGCTGGTCTCGACTACCTGCGCGGCCTCTATGGTGAGGCGAACCAGTATGCGCACGTGAGCGAGCAAGGCGTGGACGGCAACCCGACCGACTGGTCGCTGGACGAGTTGCACGAACGTGCCTGGGCGGTGATCGCCTCGCACTTCGAGGCCGATCAAGCACAAGCGTTGAGCGACTATCGGCAGCTGGCCAGCACCGAAGCGGAGCGGGTCGCGGCGACGCCCGAGGAGGTCGTGCCGGCGGCTTACTATCAGCGCGTGGATACGCTCTTCGTGGCCAAGGACAGTCACGTGTGGGGCCTCTTCGATGCGGAGCGCGGAGCCGTTGAGATGCGGGACGCGTCATCGGCGGCGGCCTCCGATCTGCTGGATGTCGCGGTGGCCCATACGCTCACCAACAGCGGCACGGTCCACGTCGTGGCGCCGGACGAGGTGCCCGAGCAGGCCACCGTGGCAGCCATTCTGCGGTACTAGGGACTGAACGTACGAAAGCAGGAGGTTGCAAGGCGGCGGGGCGACCGAGAGGGTTCCCCCCGCCACATTTTGCCGGGATGGCGGAATTGGTAGACGCAACGGACTTAAAATCCGTTGGCGCTTGTGCGCCGTGGGGGTTCGAGTCCCCCTCCCGGTACTGCAAAAAACGGCCCCTGTCGCCCTTAAGTGGCGATTTTGGAAATAAATTTGTCTATCTCTGCCTCTCTCCTGCACCTCACTTCTTTGCAGGTTTTTGCAGCTATTTGCAATGCCAACGGCAAAATAACGGCAAAAAATTGACGTTGCGCTGCGACCAGGTTTCACGCTTCGGCGTCTTTGCTATCGTCACCCCCCGCTTCGCTACGTTCGTCGGGCTGATCGCCGCCGAACGTTCGGTCCATCGCCGCGCCCAAGATCCCGGGCTGCAGGTGGCTGTACTGGGCCTTCTTGTAGTATTGGAACAGAAATGGGCGCTTTGGAGCCCGGTCACGGCTGGCGAAGCGGCCGGAGCGCCGTCCAGGCCGACTCGCGCTCGACGTCGAAGCGGTACCGCCCGTAGCGATTGATGTGCTCGAAGCGCGCCGGCGAGAGGTGGCGGAGGAGCTCCTCGGAAACCCCCTCGCCCTCGGTCTCCTCGATCTGCCGCACGGCCGCCTGCATATATAAGGTATTCCAGACGACGATGGCATTGGTCATGAGGCTCAGGCATCCGGCCTGTGCCGTCTGGGCCGCCTCCTGCTTGCGACGGATCTTCCCGTCCCCGCCGAACATGAGCCAGCTTCGAAGCTGGTGAAGCTGCTCGCCCTTGCCCAGCTGGCGCCCGATGCGCCGGCGATAGGCCTCGCTCTCCAGGTACCGGAGCGCGTGAATCGTCTTGGCCAGGCGGCCGTGTTCTTTTAAAAGGCGCGTGAGACGGTTCTGGCGCGGGTACGCCTGCAGCTTCGAGATTAAGAGCGAAGCGGTGACATAGCCGAGCTTGAGACTACCGGCCACGCGCAGCATCTCATCCCACCCGCCGGCGATCACGGCGAGGTCGACGCGGCCGGTCAGGCGCGTCTCCACATGCGGGTAGCGCTCGAAGTCGTCGCGCAGCCGGTAAAGGCGGGCACCGCCAAGGTCGGCGATCCGCGGCGAGAACCGAAGGCCTAACAGGTCGAACAGGCCAAAGACGAGGTCGGTGTAGCCGTCGGTATCGGTCGTGTGCTCAAGGATCGGCAGCTCCGTCTCGTTGTCGAGGATCTCATCGAGGACGTAGGTGGCGTCGCGCACCGTCGCCGAGATCACCTTCGTGCCGTACTGGCTGTACTGATCGGAGGTCCACGTGTAGAAGGTCACGCCGCGGCCATAGCCGAAGTAGCGCGGGAGCGCGTCGGCATTTCGGACGCGGCCGCTCACGGGAAAGCGCTGACCGTCGGATGACGACATCGTGCCCCCGCCCCAGAGCGTGGCGATCGGCTGCTCGTGCTGCGTGTCCACCAGGTCATTCACGGCGGCTCGGAGCGCGCCCTGGCGCACGTAGAGGTGCGTCGTCCGGCGCAGCCGGTCGTAGGAGAGGCCGGCGCTTTGCGCCATGTCGGCGAGGGGCATGTTGCAGCCCTGGGCGAGAATCGAGGCGTAGAGGTAGCGGAGGTGATCCTTGCCGGTGGGCCGGTAGCCGCCCGGGTGGGTGAAGTGGCGCGAGAAGCCGATGCGGGCGTCGATTTCGATAAGAAGGCTCGTGATGTCAACGAGAGGAAGGTGCGCTTCGACGCCCTGGCGAAGCGCCTCTGTGCCGGGCGGCTCGCCCTCGGCCTCTATGCCAGGCACGACAAGCCGCCCCTTTTCCAGTCGCACCGCACCGGCGCCGCGCCCCTCGGATCCGAGTAGCCGGTCGAGGCGGCGCAAGAGCCCTTTCACCTCGCGGGCGCGCCCGGTGAGGCGCTCCTCGCCCGTCGGCGTCAAGCCGAGCTGCTCGCAGACCTCGCCTCGGAGCCCTGGCCACTCGCCGTGCGGGATGAGATAGGACTCCGGGTCGGCGTAGCGGCGCGAGTGCTTCAGATGCACGTCGCCCGAGCGCAGCCGACCCCGCAACTCGGAGAGCAGGCACAGCTCCCAACCGCGCCGGTTGACTCTGCCTCGCCCGTCGCCCTCGCTACGGTCGTTTGGGGAGGAGCCGCCCCCCTGAGAGGTGCCGCCAAACACGAAGCGGCGCCACTTCTTCGGCACAAAGCCGGTCGGCGCGCCGGCGGGCACCTTGCGTTTCCCAAACCGATTCATGCGACGAAGCGCCCGGACGCCGCGCATGACGGCCTGGCCGCCCCGGTTCGCCACCAGTGGCATCACCTCCAAAAAGTCCGGCGCGAACTGGCGTACGTAGCTGAAGCGGCGCTCCAAAAAGTCAAAGTAGCCCACCCCATCCGGGTGCATGATCCGCTCGGCCTCGTCCACCGCCGCCGAGAGCTCCAGCGGCGAGATGCGCCGGTAGATCTCCGCGCGCAAGTCGGCACTATCGATGGAGTCGTCCAGGATCAACTGGCCGAGGCGGTGAAAGAGACGCACCTTCTGCTGCGTAGCGCCGGCGATGGCCTGCGTATGCTCGCGAAGGGCTCGCTTCGAGCGCTTGTGTGCCCCGGCGAGGCAGGCGTCGAAGATGTCGGCGGCTTCGTCGATCAGCTCGGCGAGCGTGCGCCCGAGAAACGCCAGGAGGATCGGGTAGCGCCGCTCCGGGCCCATGCGCTGGAGGGTCTGATTGGTATAGGTCCGGCCGAGGCGGGCGAGCATCGCGCGCCGGTTTGGGTTGAGCGCCGAGAGGTCCCACGAGGGCACGCCCCACACCTGGAGCTGCCGCAGTTTCCCAAGCACCTCCAGGAGGGCCCGCGGCGAATTCGCCGTGGCGTGGCGGCGAAGCGTTCCGAGCGTCGTCCGCTCGCCGGGGGCGTCGGGCACGAGGAGGCTGTCTAAAAGCGCCTTGCGCTCCTCCGTGAGAAGCGGGGTGAGCTTTCGCAGTGACGCCTCATGCGCCTCCGACCGCGCCGTGGCCACCATGCGCTCGACGACCGTGATGCCGGGCCGGACGAACCCCTCGCGGAGGAGCTTCTGGGCGGCCGCCTCGACGAGGAGGATCGGGCGGTCGTGCTCCAGGGCCCGTTCGACGAGCCATGTCTGGATGCGGGTTCGGTCCTCGCCGCGTTCGAGCCGGCGCAGCCCGAGATGCTCCATGGCGCGCACCTGATGCTCGCGCACCGTCTTGGGCCGCGTGCCGTACTGCGTGAGAGCCTCGGGGTCGGCGCCGAGCTGACCCGCCAGGTAGCGCACGGCTTCTTCGGGCGCGGCGCGCACGTCGGCGGGTACGAAGCCGAGGTAGCGGAGCGCTACGACCTGGAGCGCGAAGCCCAGCTGGTTGGCTTCGCCGTAGAGCCGTAAGGCCACCTGGATGTCTGCGTCACTCAGGCTGAAGAAGACAGCGATGTCGGTTGGCGGGATCTCATCCGGAAAGCGGGAGAGCCGCTCGCGCTCAGTCGCCGAGAGAAGGTCAACGGGCATAGGCTAGGGCGCTTGTGAGCCTAGATGCGGTGACGGTCGCGGCAACGGCTCATGCAGTGAAAGGCTGATGTCGTGATGGCGAGCTGGAGGCTGCTCTCACGGCGGGTGCTACATGGGGAGCATTCCAATCGAGGGCATTCCGATTGAGAGCTATTCCTGCGGAGCCCTACTCCATCGCCTCCTCGAAGGCGCGCTTGACCTGCGGGCGGGACGGCTCGTAGTAGACCTGCGTCGTCGACGGGTGGGCGTGTCCCAGAAACCGCTGCAAGAGGTTCTCCGGCATTCCCGCGTCGGCCAGGCGCTGCGCGATCGTGTGCCGCAGCAGGTGCGGATAGACGCTCTTCGTGATGCCGGCGTCCTCGGCGCGCCCCTTCACGATCTGCTGGATGCGCCGCGCGGAGTAGTGCCCGCCCCGCGGCGATGGGAAGAGGTAGCCCGTCCGGCGCCCATCCAAGTGCACCCGCAGCTCGTTTAAGAGGCTCTGCAGCACGGGCACGTCGCGTTTCTTGTCGCCCTTGCCCCGGACGCGGATCTCCCGCTCCTGAAACGAGATGTCCTCGGCCCGGAGCCGGGCGAAGGCCGAGACGCGCATCCCGGTCTCCAGGAGCGTCCGGAGCATAAGGCCCTGCCGAGCGCTTGTGGCGTAGGCGGCTTCGAGGAGCTCGCCGACCTCCTCGGCGGTGAGCCGGTCGACGCTCCCGGCCTCGCGCTTCGGGGGCGAAAGCCCGACGGCGTTGCGGGCCTCGGCGATCAGGTGCTTGGACTGGTCGTAGGTGTAGCCGCCGTCGCGGAGGATCTTCGCCACGCGGCGGATGTCGCGCTGCCGATCGTGCTCGCCGCTCTGATCGCCACTGATCTGATCGCCTATGGGGCCGATGCCTTCAGACCGGTTGGAAGGGGAGCTGCTCATTGGGGCACCTGTTATTTCGCAAAAAGCTTCCTACCACGAAAAGATAGCCGCCCTGCGCCTCAAAACCAACCTGCAGGGCCGGTAACCGGGCAATGATTTCGCTCTCTTTGTCTTCTGCGAAGTTGCCACGAAAGGGAAAAGCGCGCTGTGCAATGCCAAAGAAGATAGCGCCCCCCTTGACTGAGAAGAGGGGCGCTACCATTGCACACATCGCATTGGAAGACACGACCGCGCATTCATTCGTCGTGTGCTACGTTACACTCCGGCAGCTACCGTACGATCGTCATACGCTGCGTCTTCGAAAAGCCCGGCGTCTCGATGCGGTAGAGGTACACGCCACTCGCCAAATCCGATGTGTCATACCGCACGTCATGAAAGCCCGCGGACACCGAGCCATCGACGAGCCGCGATACCTCGCGGCCCATGATGTCGTAGACGACGAGCGAGACTTCAGACGCTTCCGGCAGGGCGAAACGAATCGTCACCGTGCCGTGCGCCGGATTCGGGCTGTTCTGGTCCAGGGCGAATTCGTCCGGGATCGGCTGGCGCTGCAGCAGGGACTTTGCCCCTACCTTCGTGGAATCGGCCGGGTCTACGCTAAGCAGGCCGCCACCGCCACCGCCTCCCCCGTCGTCGTCACAGCCGCCTTCTTTGTAGACGAGCTTCGTGTCGGAGGCCTGCGTGTTATCGTCGTCAGTGACGGTGACCTTGATGTCCATCGAGTTGTTGACCGTGGGCATTGAGCGGCTGAACGAGTCGCTCGTCTCGCTCTGGGAATACCAAGTCCCACTGTCTTTGCGGTAGTACCAGTCGTAGCTGTAGGGCGAAGTGCCCCCGGAGACGGACGCCGTCCACGAGCCGCTTTCCCCGGGGCATAGACTGCTCGTGCCGGAGAGGGAAACATCAAGAGGAGGCGCTGGGGGTGGGCCCTCCGTACCAACAGCAGTGTATGCGACCTGAAAGTCTTGAGGGGATTCTGGAAAGTGAACGTATGCACAGACACCGTTTCCTATTTTGTGAAAAGCGGTATCCCAATAGTGTGCCTCCACCGTGAAACCCGTCTCGTCCGCCGATACCACCTCAATGTTCTTTATGAGTGGGTCGAAGTACGCCTGCAGCTCTCCGTCATAGATTCCATTCCTTGACTCGATGCCATCGCTCTGCCCCCAACGCACCCACACGTCGGGCGGCGAGGAGAACGTGTTCGCGTACTCTACTCGGGCCGTGAACCGGCGCAGCGTCCCCATGCCGTAGATGTACTCCGGATGCGTACCACAGGCGGAGGACGGCGCGTAACCTGCGTAGCCGCTCCCGTTCATCTCGACGTCGCTTACCACACTCACGTCACTGACGACCGTGGTGGGCGTCGTCGTCGCGCGCTGCACATCGTTATTGCGGACGTAGTTGAGGGCCGCGCCGGCATCAATGGCGCCGTACCCCGTCGCGTCATCCCGGCCTGGAGCCGCCGCATCACGTGCCGTAAGCTCCAAAACCCGGTCGATGTCCTCGCCCGAGAGGCTGGCGGTCTCAGCGCGGAGCAGGCTGGCCACACCCGCGCCAATGGACGCCGCGGCGGCCGTACCGCCGAAGCCGGTGTTGTACTGGTCACTGCCCGTGCCGGACAGGCCGACCACGTTCTCGGCAAAACCGGCCACGTCCACGTACGGCCCTTCCTGCGTGCGCGGCCACTTATCGAAGTCCTCGTCTGAACTTCCGTAGGTTATTCCCCCAACCGCAATCGAGTAGCGGTCGAGGTTGGCGGGCAGGTAGCGGATCGACTGGTTTCCTGCGGCGCTCAGGTCGCCGGCCGGCGCCACGACTACCTGGTCGTCCTGGGCCACGGCAAAGCCGACGGTCTCCCGGAAGAGCGTCTGCGGATCGGGTGGGGACGTGCAGTCGCCCAGGAGGTTTAGAAAATCGCCGGGCACGTTACAGGCGGCTTCGAAAATGTCAGTGAGGACGTTTTGCAACGAGTCGTCGAACCACTGCCGAAGCGCGTCCAGTTGGCTACCCTCGGGGAAATCGCCCAGATTCGGATTGTCCGGGCTGGGCAGATCGTCGAACGCAAAGTCCGACAGGTTGCCGGCCGGGATGCCGAACGAAAACAGGTGCACGTCGACGCCGTTGCTGCGCCCCTGGCTGACGATGTCGCTAAACCGGTAGAGATCGAGATAATACGTCTCGCTCGTCCCGTCGGGGCGGTCAATCGTGATCGAGTCCTCAGCCTCGCTGCCACTGGCGTTGGGAAAGAGTGCGCTGTAGGACTGAAGCCGGGCGGCCCGGTCGATGCCGGCCATGCCGACCCCGTTATTGGTCGCCGCGCCGACGATTCCGACCATCTCACTACCAAAGTCGAGGTCGGGTGCCAGGGCGCCGCCCTGCGGCGCGAGCACGCGGCTGGACGACAGATCTTCGTGGTTCTGAATAAAGCCAAGCATGGAATAGACGCCGATCTTGGTATTGGACGAGCCGGTCGTGTAGGTCCAGGCCTGGTCGAGTTCGTGTACGTCGAAGAGGTACTGCTGCTGATCGACGAGCGGGTCGCTGGTCTGATTTTGTGCAGCGACGCTGCCGACGCCGGCCAGCAGCAAGCTGATGAAAAAGAAATCGGTTCGATGCAGAAAAGACGATTCGTTCATGGTTTTCCCTCTTGCGGGTTGGATGAGACGAACAAGAGGGACGGGCCTTGGGTACAGATGAGGCCAAACGACGCGCCGTAGCTCCGGCCGGTTAAAGGCCGGGCGCCCGTCCCAGGGAGGCCGTCGTTGGCACGAGGAGCCGCCGGCGTGCTGCTATCACGTCGGCGGCTTTTTATCGTTTAAAGAAAGCGATCACCTCCGCGTGGGCGTAGCGTTCAAGGTTTGCGTCGAGAGGTCGGGAAAGTCCGGCACCGAGTCCGGCAGGGCCGGCCAGAGCGGCGCAGCCTCCATCGTCTCCAGATCGAAGCGAAACGGCAGGTAATGTGCTCCTTTGCCCCGATGCACGTCGCGCCGGAAAACGACGTACGACCCGTCCGGGCTCCACTGGGGATTGTCGCCGCCAAGTTCGGTGACCCGGCGCGCGTTCTCGCCCTCGCTGTTCATCAGAAACAGCTGCTCCGCGTTCCCGGTCTCTCGGCTTTGCACGAGAAGATTGCTCGTCGGGCTCGGGACGGGGGTGCCCACAAGGTCAAGCGAATCCTTGGAGAAGTCGGTAATCCAGTTCCACGTGTTGTCAGCAAACGTAAATTTGGTAAAGTTGCCACTCCGAGAATTTTCACTGTCAACATACTTTTGACCGATGGCATATCGATCTTCATTCCCTGGACGAGCCCCCTCCATGAGTTCAACGAGCGGGCCTCTGACCTCGTTGGTTTCGGTATTAATTGTGTAGATGCCTCGCGAAAATGGCTGCTGATAGGCTTTGGCAAAGACGGATACGAGTAATCGCCTTCCATCTTTAAACCATTTTGGATTGCTCACCGTCGGTTCTGATAACACATCGCTTTCGCTTCCCGTCCACTGTGTCGTATCCCTGGTTGCCAACTCTATCGTATAAACGTAAAAATCAATACCGATCGCTACTGTGAGAGCTAGCTGGCTCTCATCCGGCGACCAGTCAGCTCCCAACACATTGACGCCCATCAGCTCCGGATTCGACCCGTCGCGCCTGGTGATCCAGAGCTGGTTGCGCGGGTCGGATGGGATGCCGGGCGTGCGCTCGCGAATCAGCGCAATACGATCACCACTCGGACTCGGACGCACGTTGAACAGGTGCTCCGTGCCCGGCAGTGGGTCCCCGCCGTACTCCCCCGGCTGGAAGCGCGGCTCCTCCTCCGGGGGCGGATCCCCTCCGCCGAGCGAGCAGGCCGCCGCGGTGAGTAGCAGCGTGAACAGGACCAATGCGAAAGAAATGAGCTTCTGCATGGTTTACCGTACGCTCGTGAATGTTTGCGTCGAGAGGTCGGGGAAGTCCGGCACCGAGTCCGGCAGCGCCGGCCAGAGCGGCTCCGCCTGCATCGCGTTGAGGTCGAAGCGGAAGGGGACGTAGCGCGCCCCCTCGCTCCGATGCACGTCGCGGCGGAAAACGACGTTCGAGCCGTCCGGGCTCCACTGCGGGTTGTCGCCGCCGAGCTTGGTGATCTGCCGTACATTCTCGCCCTGGCTGTTCATCAAGAAGAGCTGCTCAGCATTTTGCACGCGACGCGCTTGCACGACCACATCACTCGTCGGACTCGGAACGGGTTTGTCCAGAAAATCAAGCGAGTCTCGTGGAACGTCGGTAATCCAGTGCCACGTGCTGTCGGTGAAGTCGTAGCGAGCGTAATTGCCGCTCAGTGGGTCCTCGTTGCGCACATACTTCCTTCCGATAGTGTATCGATCCGAATTGCCCAACCGGGTTGGCTCGAAGAGTTCGACAAGCGGGCCGGTCGTGACAGTGTCACGCGTGTCGATGACGTAAAGTCCCCGAGGGAACGGCTGCTGGTAGGCTTTCTGATGGGCAAAAACAAGTGGGCGCTCTCCATCCCGGAACCATCCAGCGTGACTCACTACTGGAAATGAAAGACGCTGGTCGTCGCCTCCGGTCCACTGCGTCGCCTCCATCGTCTCCAAATCGATGGTGTAGACGTAGAAGTCGATCCCGGTGGCTACGGTTACCGCCAATCGATCGCCGTCGGGATGCCAAGCAACATCGTGCGAGTTCACGCTAATTAGCTCTGGATTCGATCCATCTTGATTCACGATCCACAACTGATAGCGTGGATCCGACGAGACGCCCGGGGTGCGCTCGCGAATCAGGGCGATGCGATCCCTCCTCGGGCTCGGCGCAAGGTTGAACAGCGCCTCGGTGCCTGGCAGCGGGTCGCCGCCGTACTCCCCTGGCGCAAAGGTGGGCTCCTCCGGCGGGGGCGGATCCCCTCCGCCGAGCGAACAGGCCGCCAAGAACCATACGCTTGCTAGTACAATGAAGATAGCACGGACCGAGCGGCATGGCGCCGTGAATCTTGTATCAAGCATCGAGAAGCGACCTGAGCGAAAGTATGCGCTGTAAAGACGTTAACACTCGTTATAGAGTACCTGGGGGCCTCTCCAATATCAAGCTGTGCGAGGACTCGTGGACGCAATCAATTGAGCCTAGGAGTGAGTGGCAGGGCCCCAGCCGCTTGTATCGACTGCCTCTAGCGGGTGCAACTGTGTTCCAAAGCGCCCATTTTCGTTCCAATACTACAAAAAGGCCGAGTTCAGTCTCGGAGGTCTGGGAGAACCGACTGGACGAAAACAGTCCAATCACGATCAACGGGAGGTCGGTTGTGCAGATGAATGGACGATCTACCGTGTATCGTTCACCACAGGCGACCTCGAACTGGATACGACAACGAGGAGGAAGCAGACAGGCTTAGCAATCTCCTCAGCCTGTGCGTGCGTTGTCACCACCAGATCGAGTCGAACCGAGAGGCTGCCAAGTAGATGCTCTGCGGAGAGCCGTAATGCGGTGAAAGACCGCACGTTCGGTTCGGAGGAGGGACTGGGCAAACGGGCCTGCTGGAAGGCAGGAAACCGCGGCCTGGCCCTATCCTACGACACGCAGCCGGAGGCGCAGCGCTTCTTCGAGCGGCACCAGCCCGGCGATCCGCACCGCCTCGATGGCGACGGGGACGGGGTGGCGTGCGAGAGCCTGCCGGGCGGCTGAAAATCGAACGGCGGCGGATTCCACTAGTAATTGTTCAAGCAACATAAGCTGTATAATATATGTACAGGCGATGAATTACACTCTGTAAAGTGTCTAAAAAAGCAACCTTTGCGGACAGGACATGATTAACGTCCCACCGCCCAAACGAACTAGACACTGCTATATACGATGGATCATACCACAGCGGACTCCGAATGGACCGATCTCGGCGCGTACAATGGACTGGCGATTACCGCCCTGTACCGGGGGCGTGAAGAACCAGAGACTGCGACAGATGAACCACCCCGTTTCTGCTGCTATGCAATTCGGGCGTCAGATGGAGACACTGTCAAATACCACGCGCAGACATTCTGTTTTGAGCACAAGGCCATCACCTGGGGTAGGGGTGGCGCATCCCTTCGTGAGGTCGTCAAGCAACGCTTGAAGGATGAGGCCGAATTATTTATCAAGGAGCTGATCGAGGCAGGTCATTCACAGGACGGACCACGCGAACGCGAAGTTGGATGGGACCACGGCGTATGAGCTGATCGGCGGATTCCCGATGTGTCGCCTTATCACGAATTGAACTGGTTTACATGAGCTGAAGGCCCCAGCTCCAGCGACAAGCGAGGGCTACCGTTGCAGACATAGCCCCCCGCAGAGTACGTCGCCCCCACGTGCAGCACACGTGTAGGCCGCTTTACGCACTGTGCTCAGGGAAGGAGGCATTCGAAGCTGGATGCCGCGTCGGGATTGCCCTCGCCATCGTAGACCGCGCGCTGCGGGTAGGGACAGACCGGACGCGTCCACTGCACGGCGCCCGTAGAATCGGTCTTCGTCGTTAAGAGGCGCGTCGGCGCCTTGCCCTCTTCGACCCACCGCTCCAGCGCCGTGAGCGGATCGAAGCCGTGTTGCGTGATTCCAGGCCCCTCGCCGATGCCGCAATGGTCCATCCCCGGCACCATAAACAGCCGGAAGAAATCCTGCGTGGTCTGGCGGCTGCCGACGTGCTTTTCGACGGCTTCGTAGTACGCAACCGTTTCCATTGGCGGTGGTCCCGTATCCGACCAGCTGTGCCACATCAGGAGCTTGCCACCGCGCTCCTGAAACGCGTCCAGGTCAGGATCGTCCGCGTTGTAGATCTGCGCCATATGCTTCAAGCGTTGCGGATCGCGGTCGAAATCGAAGTCCGACAGGGAGTACTGTTCCCCCGGATCCTCACGAAATGCCATATAGCGCAGAAACTGTATGCTATGCCGACGTGAGAAATCGTCGCGGCTGTTGTCCGTTTCTCCTGTGATTCCAAAAATCCCGTCCCAGTAGGGCTCAGATCCCAACGGCAATCCCGCATACAGCTGCCGTCCGTCCGAGTCCCTCGGGCCGGCGTAGAACGCGTTGACCGCTTCGACCTGATTCGCCGTCAGGCAGTTTTCCGTCTCATTCCCCTCACAAGCCAGTGTCAACGGATCGAACTGGCAGGCGCGCGGATCGCTGATGAGCCCGTCTTCGAGCCCGTCGACGGAGTCGCAGGCGTCGTAGACGGCTTCCTCTACGAGCTGGGCCTGGGCTGGGGTAATGATATTCTTGCCGTCTGGTCCGGCATTCGCTCGGGCCAGCCAGGCTCCTAGCAGTACAGTTCCTGTGGCCTTTGGGTGGGGGCATCCACTGATGAGGCCATCAAAGTCGTCAGGATAGCGCAACGCTTCCATGACCGCCTGGCGCCCACCGGTAGAACAGCCGGCAAAGTAGGACTTCTCTGGAGCTTGACCGTAGAAAACCTCGATGAGGATTTTTGTGGCCCGCGCGGTCTCGTGCACGGCCCGGTAGCCCCAGTCGATCTCCGCCTGCCGGTCGTGGTAGGCCCACCGGCCGTCGAACAGGTCTTCTTCCCAGTGCCCGCTGTCCATCGTGGAGACGGCATACCCTCGTTGCAAGCCGTAGTTGATGGAATTGATGAACTGGCTGCTCGGATTTTCACTCTCCAGCTTGCCACAGTATCCGCCGCACCCGGCCATGTAGAACTTGCCGTTCCAGCCGGTCGTCGGCAGGCGGATCTCGAAGTTGATCGCCGGGCGCACGTAGCCCAGCACGCGGCAGTATGTAGGCAACTCGCCCGTGGCCGGGACGACGGTGGCGGAGAGGAGATTGGTGTCCTCGATACGCAGGTCCGCCAGGGCCGGACAGTCCTGCGCCTCTGCACGCTGGCCGATGGGCAACAGCAGGATGAGGGTCGGAATCAATACGTGGAGCAGCACCCAGGCTTCTGTTCGTGGGTTCATGTCGTACCTCCAGGGATCTATCTTGCGGGATCTATTGATTCGAGTGCTCGTCGAGCGGATGACGCTGGAGAAAGTCGGCGATCCCCTCGGCCACCGCCTGGGGAGCTTCCATCTGCAGGGAATGCCCCACACCATCAACGACATGATCTTCAGCATGGGGAACCCAGGTGTGAAACAGATCCTTGCATTCCTTTAAGAAAGAAGGGGTTTCGCTCCCCAATACATAGAGAATCGGGAGCCGCCGGGAGATGCGGTTCGCCTCTTCCTCATCGAATACCCATCCTTCTCCCGAATCACGGTCTTCGAAGAACGTCGCCGCATCTTGCACGGCCTGATCAGGACCTCCAGGAACGGTGCGGGCAATTTCGGCGCGCCACTCCGGGCCCGCCACCATCTCTTGCATAAATAGGTCTACGGCACCCTCAGGGTCACCAGCGCGGTAGCGTTCGGTCGCAGGCGCAATGACCTTGTTGTAAAACTCCATCTTGCTTGGGAGCGGACCGATATCATTTGGCTCGAGTAGCACGAGGGAATGCACGAGATCGGGAGCATCAAGAGCCAGACGCAGCGCAATGTCCCCTCCGCCTGAGTGCCCGACGATGTGAGCACGATCGACGCGGAGATGCTTCAGCAGGGCTACCGCATCGGCCACATCGCGCTCAAGAGGTCCATTAGGCCCCGTGCCTGAGCTACCGGCGAATGCCCGCCGGTGATAGCGGATCAAGGGTAGTTTGCCAGCGAGGGCTCATCCATGACCGGCAGGAACGAGGCAGCAATGAAGGCGCCGTGGATGAGCAGCACGGGCTCGCCGTCCCCCCGGACCTCGTACTCCAGCTCCCCGCCTTGCACCGGTGCGCGTCTCATCTCGGGTAGATCAGATGGATTCTCTCCCTGGGCGAATGCCGCTGGCGCAGGGAACAAGCAGAAGAAGATAAGTAGTGCAGCGCGGTGCACGTTGACCTCTACCGTACATGTGAGATGTCGCATGGCTTGACCTCCTGTTTGCGGTACGTGTTGACGGAAGCATTCATCGCTGTCGGCTGCCGGTCATCCTCCACCTTGTAAGGGATGGCGCGAGAAGAAGTCGGCCAAGCGCTCCGCCGCCCCGTTCGGGTTCATCTGGAGCATGGCATGGGTCACATCGGGCAGGACTACGTTTTCCGCGTGAAGGCTCGTGTTCGCCCTATTACCACAGGCAGCGCAACGTCGATGGGCGCATCCTAAAGGGCCGATGTGGCCCGACGCCCGAAAAGCCGCGTCATCAGGAATCGGCCCGTGGCACATGCGCCGGGCGGGTGTTATACAATTGCGGACGCTAAGTGGCGCAGATCCCGGAGCGCGTGTCTGGCTCTTGCCGCCGATTGCACGCTCTTGCCGCCTATTGACCAGTGCTCATCCCTTCCTCCACATCCTCATTGCCATCCTCATTGACGTGTTGGAGCACTTTTCCATCGACTTCGATCGAGAACTGTCCATCTTCGATGGTTCCCGTCAACGTGCCATTCCAAAGCTGGTTACCGTCCTGATCCGTAACCTGCTCGATCGGGGTCTTTACCGCTGGAAGCTCGCCGTCGGTGATGGCAAAGGTCGTTTCGAAGGTTCTCGTCCCGTCGGTATTCGACGTTGAGGATCCCTTGTACCATCCGGAGAGGAATCGGCCGTGCTTCCCGGTGAACCGAAATGTGCTTCGAGTCACCGCTTCATCTTCGGTGCAGTGGGTGAGTTCAATGTCCGTCGGACCTAAATGGGTACCGTGTCCCGAACCGCTAAGTGCGGCGCATAAACCCTCCGGACCCGCTTCCTGCGCCACCGATCCTTCTCCTTTGACGTTAACGGCCACCCCGAAAGAGTCTAGGCCCGAATAGATCCGAGCCGTTGACCAATTGTCGTCCGCGTCGGAGAAGGCCGTTGTGCGCGAGGCGGTTGGCAGATCCGAATCGCATCCGATAACGAGGGCCAAGACGACCATAACGCTTCCGATCAGAGCTGCAAATCGTTTGAGCATGAGGGTCGGAGGTAGGAAAGATGGGTATTTCATGGCGCGTCCTCTGTAGCTTCGTTCACGAGTGCAGTCGATCGAACAAGAGGAGGCGCTCCATCGGAGCCGGACCTTAGCGTAACACTCCTACTTTACGAGCCCCCTGTACGAGCCTCCCCCTGTACTATCCATTGCGTCAATTCCGTCCGTGTCCAGACAGCCTGCGTCCAGACAGGATTCTGCTCGCCCAACAGGATGTCAGGCCGCTTCTCTCCAAGCGTCGATTCTTTTTCGCGTTCACGATCTCTCGCGTTCACGATCTCTCGCGTTCACGATCTCTCGCGTTCACGATCTCTCGCGTTCACGATCTCTCGCCGGAGCAGTAGGAGGGAGCGGTCGGTACTAGGGGCAGCATCGGGTCATGGCAGTCACCCTACGACGTCTTTTCTGCCGCATATGCCTCGCGGTAGGTCATCGGTGCATGAAGACGCGGAAGGCCCGGACGAGGTAGCGATGCGCGAAAAGGGGCCTTATCACGAATTGGACTCAGCCGCACATACCCTCGGTCGCCCCGATAGGGGATTCGTGACTCGGGCCAGCTGAAATCTTTTCGGCGAGCCCCGGGCTGCACGCCAATCGTTGCAGATCGCCCCGGCACACA
>JAAAPH010000223.1 GCA_009908415.1 Bacteroidota bacterium | reverse complement strand
CTACGGCCTCGTGGCCTTCGCGTCCTCCTTCGATGTCATCGGCCCGATGGGGCGCTCTGTGGAGGACGTGGCGACGCTTCTCAACACGATCGCGGGGCAAGATGAGCAGGATGCGACGAGTGCCCCGGTGGAGGTGCCCGACTACACGCAGGCGCTTACCGGTGATGTCGCAGGGCTCCACATCGGTCTGCCCAAAGAGTACTTCGCCGAAGGGCTCGACGCCGAGATCCGCGAGATGATCGAGGCGCGGGTGGATCAGCTCCGCGAGGCGGGTGCTACCGTCAAAGAGGTGTCTCTGCCGCATGCTGACTACGGCATTGCCACCTACTACATTCTGGCGACGGCCGAGGCGTCGAGCAACCTCGCGCGCTATGACGGCATCCGCTACGGCCACCGCGCCGACCTGGAGCAAACGCGGCAGGCTATTCAAGAAGACAAGCAGGCGCTCGAAAACGAGTTGGCCACGGCCGAGTCCAACGGCAACGAGACCCGCGTCGCCGAACTGAAGGCCGAGCTCGACGAGCAGAACTCCGTCCTGGAGCATCTCTACGTCATGTCACGCAGCGAGGGCTTTGGCGACGAGGTGAAGCGGCGCATCATGCTCGGCACGTACGTGCTGTCCTCGGGTTACTACGACGACTACTACGAGAAGGCGCAGCGCGTCCGCACCCTCATCCGCAACGACTTCGACCGCGCCTTCGACGAGGTCGATGTGTTGCTCACGCCCGTCACGCCCACGCCCGCCTTCGAACTGGGCAGCAAGACGGACGACCCGCTGGAAATGTACCTGAGCGACGTGTACACCGTCTCGGCCAATCTGGCCGGCGTACCGGGGCTCACCGTGCCCATCGGCACGCACCCGGGCAACGACCTGCCCGTCGGCATGCAACTGATGGGCCGCCACTTCGACGAGGCCACGCTCCTTCAGGTGGGCGACGCCGTCATGCGATCGAGCGATTGACGACTGCCGATTGGGGGATTTTCGATTTTCTTTCGTCCAAGCCATTTGGCAGTTCATCCCGTAAGCTGTTAACCTGCAGCCTACGCGGCACGCTGCGGCATCGGGTGCAGGCGCCTCAATCGACAATCGACAACCGACACTTCCCAATCGCATGAGCATTCTCGTCGACAGTGACACGCGCGTGGTGGTCCAGGGCTTTACCGGCTCCGAGGGCACTTTCCACGCCGAACAGATGATCGAATACGGCACGAAGGTCGTGGCCGGTGTCACGCCCGGCAAGGGCGGGCAGACGCACCTCGACCGGCCCGTCTTCAACACGGTGTCCGAAGCCGTTGAGCAGGAAGGCGCCAACGTGTCCATCATCTTTGTGCCACCGCCGTTTGCCGCCGACGCCATCGTCGAGGCGGCCGACGCAGGCGTCGAGGTCGTCATCTGCATCACGGAGGGCATCCCGGTGAAGGACATGAAGCCGGCGTACCACTTCGTGCAGAAGAAAGGCGTGCACCTGATCGGCCCGAACTGCCCCGGCGTCATCACGCCCGGCCAGGCGAAGGTGGGCATCATGCCGGCGATGATCTTCGAAGAAGGCTCCGTGGGCGTCATCTCGCGCTCCGGTACGCTCACGTACGAGGCCGTCGACCAGCTCACGCGCGCCGGCTACGGGCAGAGCACGGCCGTCGGCATCGGGGGCGACCCCATCATCGGCACGCGCTTCATCGACGCGCTCAAGCTGTTCGAGGCCGACGACCAAACGGAAGCCGTCGTGCTGATCGGCGAGATCGGCGGATCGGCCGAAGAGGAAGCCGCCGCGTACATCCAGGCCCACATGTCGAAGCCCGTGTTCGGCTTCATCGCCGGTCGGACGGCCCCTCCCGGGCGTCGCATGGGCCACGCCGGCGCCATCGTGTCAGGCGGCTCGGGCACGGCCGAGGCCAAGTTTGCGGCGCTCGAAGCCGCCGGTGCCGTCGTCGTCAAAAACCCCGCGCTGATTGGCGACACCGTGAAGGAGCACCTCGCCGCGGCGTAGTCAAGTGCAGTACACCCAGAAGCTTAATCCCGTGGGGGCACAGCGGCGCTGTGCCCTCATGTGTTGATAGGAGATACTAGCGGATGCCGCACACCGAGGCCGAATTCATCAAGGGGGTGGTCGATTGGGCGGGGCTGCCGCGCGACGGCCGGCCCGAGGTGGCGTTCATCGGGCGGTCGAATGTGGGGAAGAGCTCGCTGCTTAACGCGCTGGTCCGGCGCAAGAACCTCGCCCGCACGAGCAAGAAGCCGGGCAAGACGCGCGAGTTCAACTACTACCTCATCGACAACCGCTTCTACTTCGTCGACCTGCCGGGTTTCGGCTTCGCGAAGGTGCCGAAGAGCCAACGCGATCGCTGGGCGCAGCTCATCGAGCGGTACTTGAACGACCGGCTTCCGCTCCGGGCGGTGATTCATCTCGTCGACAGCCGCCACCCGCCCATGGAGCAGGACGAAGACGTGATGGCGTTCATGCGCGGCGGCGACGTCCCGTACCTCATCGCGCTCACGAAGGCCGATAAGCTATCGAACAATCAGCAGGCCCAGAGTGCGGCGCAGACCGACGAGGCACTCGTGCAGATGGGATTAGAGGTGCCCGTCGTGCCGACCTCCGCGCATACGGGGCAAGGCGTGCGAGAGCTCTGGCAGTGGATCCAGTCGCTCGTTGGGGAGAAGTGAGGCGCAATGCGTGATGCGTGATGGCCATCCGCCCTCACGATTTACGCGTTACGTTTCACGCACCACTGACACCGGCGCCGGCTCCTGCATGCGTTCCGCCACGTGGTCCATGATCTGCTCGGCGTGGAAGCGGCCGTTTTCGATGAACCAGCGGCTCGTGTTCAGGCCGCCCGCCACGGTGCCCGCCAGGTACACGCCGGGGTTGTTCGACTCGAAGGTGTCGCCCTCGTCGTAGATGGGCGTGCGCGCGGGATCGTCCTGAAATTCGAGGCCGAAGCGCTGCAGGAACTCGTAGTTCGGTTTGTAGCCCGTCATCGCCAGCACCCAGTCGTTCGCGATCTCGGTGATGCCATCCGGTGTGTCGAGCACGAGCGCGTCCTCGGTGATGGCTTGCACGGTCGTGTTGAAGAACGCGCGGATCGAGCCTTCCTTGATCCGATTCTCCAGGTCGGGTTTGATCCAGTACTTCACCGTGTCACCGATCGACGCCTCGCGCACGATGAGCGTCACGTCGGCGTCGTTTCGGTAGCATGCCAGCGCGGCCTTTGCGGCCGAGTTTGCCCCGCCGATGACGGCGACATCCTGCAGCGCGTACGGGTACGGCTCTTTGAAGTAGTGCGTCACCTTGTCGAGGTCTTCGCCGGGCACGCCCATTCGGTTCGGGATGTCGAAGAACCCGGTGGCCAGCACCACCTTGCGCGTGCGATACGTGCCGTCCTCGGTGACCACCGTAAAGTCGCCGTCCAGGCCCTTCAGATCTTCAACCCGCTCGTACAGGTTGATGGCGAGCTCCTCCGTCACGGCGACGCGGCGGTAGTAGTCGAGCGCCTCCTCACGCTGCGGCTTGTAGCGATCCGTAGAGAACGGGTAGCCGCCGATCTCCAGCAGCTCGGGCGTGGAGAAGAACTCCATCTGCGTCGGGTAGCCGATCAGCGAGTTGCAGAGCGCACCCTTCTCGATCGTGAGCGCGTCGAGGCCGCGGCGTTGGGCTTCCACGCCGCAGGCCAGGCCAACCGGTCCGGCGCCGATGATGATGACATCACGCATGGGGGATGAGGACTCGTTGGAAGAACTCGCATATACCAAACCAGCGCGCGGAGCGGCCGGTTTCACGAAGAACCGATGGGGCGGCAGGGGAGGGGTCGAAGAGGCGGGGAGTCGAAGAGGCAAGGAAAGGCGCGCTTTGCCGCTCCGGTTCCTCGCTTCTTCGATTCATCGTTTCATGATTCAGCGCGTCGCTTCTGGCGGAAGAAGTCTTGCAACAATCCCGCCGCGCGATCCGCCTCCAGGCCGCTTACGACGTCGACGCGGTGGTTCAGCCGCTCGTCCTGCACGATGTTGTAGAGGGTCGACGTGGCGCCTGCTTTCTCGTCGAACGCGCCAAACACGAGCCGGTCGAGCCGAGCATGGACGAGGGCGCCGGCGCACATCGGGCACGGCTCCAGCGTGACGTACAGCGTGCAGTCGGTGAGGTGCTTGCGGCCGAGGGTGTCGCAGGCGGCCGTGACGGCCAGCATCTCGGCGTGGGCCGTCGGGTCATCGAGCGTCTCGACCATGTTGTGCCCGCGTCCGACGACGCTGCCGTTATGCACGACGACGGCGCCCACGGGCACCTCGTCCTGTTCGAACGCGCGTTCGGCCTCGCGGAGGGCCTTCTGCATCCAGCGGCGGTCGTTGTCCATCAACGACGACAGGCTCATGATCCGTTGGGCGATTCGTGGCGAGCAATCGGGAGCGTCATGCAGCGGGGTCCGCCGCGGCCACGCGACAGCTCGGTGCCGGCCAGCTGGATGGCCACCTTCTCGCCCGGCGTGAACGTGCTGTTTTCGTAGAACGAGAGGAAGCTCTCTGCCGAGACGACGCGGTAGCCGTGGTCACGCAGCTGCTCGAAGGTGCGGCCGTTCCGCTCGTAGCCGACGACAGCCCCGGGCGCCGGAGCGAACAGGTTGGCGCCGTCCGTCCACTGCTCGCGTTTCTGGCTGAGCAGGTCATTGCCGCCGCACGGGATGAACGTGAGGTGCGGGTCGAGCAGGTCGTGGAGCGCCTCCTTGAAGCTGGGGCGCATATCGCTCACAAAGGTGCCCGGCTCCGAGCCCGGTTGGAGGTGGACGGCGTATCCGAAGCTGGGATCGTCCAGCATGGGCGGAAACGCGACGCACTCGCCGGGCGCTGCGAACGTGAACACGGTGTCGAGGTGCATGCTCGCGCGCTGCTTCGGCAAGTCGACGGCCAGTACGTGCTCCACCGGCGTCCGCTTGAAGAGCTCGTGGGCCACGGCCATCACGCCGCCAAACGAGGTGCGTTCCGAGTGGCCGAGCAGCACGACCTCCGGACTGGCCACGAGCAGGTCGCCGCCTTCGAAGGTGACGCCCGGCGGCAGGGTGACCAGCTTGTCGCGATACGCCTCGAAGGCCGGATGGTGGTTGAACGTCACGTTGATGATGATGCTTTCGCGCGTGCGGGCCGCCGTAGCCGCGTAGCTCATGATGACGTGGTCGTGCACGACGGCCGCCAGGTCGCGCGTGAACATGAGGTTCGGGACGGGTTGCATCTGGATCGGCAGCGGCGACTCGCCGGTGAGCGCAAACCGGTGCAACTCCTCCGGCGCAAGGCGCTTCAGATCGTCCTCCACGGCCTGGAGGTTCTTCTCAGGCAGGCTGCGACACAGCTGGTCGATAAAGTCGAGCCGCGCATCCTCCAGCCGGAACGCGTCCAGCAGCAGCTCGCTGAGTTGCAGCACGGCGTCGTCGCGGCCCACGACCTTGGAGAACAGGTCGCACATGAGCTCGTGCTCCTTCCGCGCATGGCCGAGAAAGAGGATGTCGTCGAACAGCAGTTCGACGCGGTTCTCGGGCGAGATGAGCTCCATCTCGTGCCCCGGCGTGTGCACAATCACCTGCTTGAGCAGGTTGGCCTCCGACGTAATGTTGAAGCCGGTCGCCACCGTTTGGGGCGGGGCCGGCGTGTCGACAGCGGGCATGGAAGACGCAGGGAATAATGAGGAGATAATGCGGAGCGCGCAGAGGCGTGGGACGGGCTAGGCGTTCGGCGCCGGCGATCCGTTGATCAGGCGCACGACGACGGCGACGATGAGCACGACCACAAGGACCTTGAGCGCAAACGACAACAGCGCCGTGCCGATGTCGATGAGTATGCCGAGAAGGCTCGCACCGATCAGCACCAGCGTGCCGATAATGATCCACCGTACAATCTTTTCGATATCCATGGCCAATGGGTCCTGACGGAAAAGGAGAAAAAAACGCCCAGTACACCGTACGCTTCCTGCAGAGGGGCGTTTCCAGCGCCGGTGGGCGGCGTCCTCACGGCCACGCCTCCGGATCGTAGCGGACGGCCTCCAGGACGAGTCCGCGCGCCTCCGCCGACGGGCCGGCGGCGCGGCGGTCGCGGGTGTCGAGGATCGGCGGCACATCATCAACCGGACGCTTGTCGTGTCCTACCTCAATGAGCGTACCGACGATCGCGCGCACCATGCCGTGCAGGAAGCGGTCCGCCACGATCTCGAAATGCCAGTCCCCGGGCCGCTCGTCGCGCACCCAGGTGGCCCGTACGACGCGGCACACGCGGTTCGTGGTCTCCGACTGCGTGATGCAAAACGCGCCGAAGTGCTGCTCGCCGAGCAGATCCTGGGCCGCTGCGTTCATACGCTCGACGTCGGGCACGGGGCGGACGAAGGTGCGCGTGTGCCGCTCCAACGCGCCGGGCTGCGTGTTCATATAGTAGTGGTAGCGCCGCCACCGGGCGTCGTAGCGGGCGTGAAAATCGGGGGCGGCCTCCTGCACATCGCGGACGGCAATCCCGTCGGGCGTGAGGCCGTTCAGCGACCGCCGCAACCGGAACGGGTCGCGCGATGCGTCCACATCGACGTGCGCCACCTGCCCGCGGGCGTGCACGCCGGCGTCTGTCCGGCCCGACCCGGTAATGCGCGGCGTATCCGGCGGGGTGTCCTCGCCGAGTACGGTCGCGAGTGCTTCCTCCAGCGCGCCCTGCACGGTGGGCACGTCGGGCTGGATCTGCCACCCGTGGAAGGCGGTCCCGTCGCCCGTCGTATTCGATGAGCAGGCGATAACGCGGCACGCGAAGGATGATTGGCGAATGGTGATTGGTGAATGGTATCTTAACCCCAAGAAATCAACCGGACCCTCGAAAGTCGACACCAGTCCGCAGGGCGACCGGTGAAGCGAAGCGGAGCAAAATCGACCCTCGAACATCGACCCTCGAACATCGAATGCGTGTGTACTTGGCGGGATTTATGGGCAGCGGGAAGAGCACGGTGGGGCCGCCCGCCGCCGACGAGCTCGACCTCGCGTTCATGGATCTGGACGACGTGATTGAGGCACAGGCCGGGCGGTCCATCTCAGACATCTTTGCAGAGGGCGGCGAGGCGGCGTTCCGCCGAATGGAGGTCGAGGCCTTGCGTGCCACGGCAGAGCACGACGGGGTGATGGTAGCACTCGGCGGTGGGACCGTCGTGGACGATGCCAACCGCGCCTTTGCCGCGTCGCATGGACTGCTCATCTACCTGGAGGTCTCGGCGGACACGATTGTCGACCGTGTGGCGAGCGAGGCCGCACATCGCCCGTTGCTGCAGGATGCGGCGGGCGTCCCGCTTCCGCCAGACCGCCTGCGTGCCCGCATCGAACGCATGCTGGCGGAGCGGCGTCCCGCGTACGAGGCCGCGCCCGTCACGATCGACGCCGGTCGGCCGGTGGGTGCGGTCGCGCACGACATCGTG
>JAAAPH010000048.1 GCA_009908415.1 Bacteroidota bacterium | reverse complement strand
GCTCCGGCGAGACGACGGCCCCGACGGCGTGAGCCGAATCGGCGCGAACAAGCGGGGCGCGAACAAGCGGGGCGCGGCGGCATAGCATCTCCGGGTCGCATCGAAGCGGCCCCGTTACTCCTCCGACCCTGCATCCCCCCACGTCGTCATGCCCTCGCTTATGTCGCATCGATGGAATCAAGTCGGCGCGCGTTGGATCGGCGCGCTTGTGCTCGGGCTGAGCGTCCTCGCGCTCGGGTGCGGCGGGGCGTCATCCGACGATGCGGGCGCCGGCGATGCGGCCGACCGTCCGACCCTGCATTTCGTGTACGTCAACTGGGTGGAAGGCATCGCCATCACGCACCTGTTGCACGAGTTGCTCGAAGATAGCCTCGGGGTCGACGTCGAGATGTCGCGCGTCAACGGCGGGGGCGTGGCGTTTTCGTCGGTGGCCTCCGGAAGGGCCGACATTTTCGTCGAGGCCTGGCTGCCAACAACCCATCAGCAGCCGTGGGCGGAATACAACGACCAACTCGACAAGCTAGGCTACACGTACCGAGGCACGAGCGTGGGTCTCGTCGTGCCGGACTACGCGCCGATCCGGAGCGTGACCGACTTGCCCGACTACCGCGCGGAGCTGGACGGGCGGATCAACGGCATCGAGCCAGGCGCCGCCATCAATGACCAGACGCGCCGCATCCTCGAAAACAACAACATCGACGGATTCCAGGTCGTTGCGTCGAGCGGGCCGGCGATGGTCGCAGCGCTGCAGCAGGCCATCAGCCGTCGGGAGCCCATCGTCATCACGGGCTGGAAGCCGCACTGGATGTGGAGCCGGTTCAACCTCCGCTACCTGGAGGGCGCCCGCACAGACGACACCCCCGTCTTCGGCGCCCCCGAAGACATTTACACGGTGGTCCGATCGGGCTTTGCAGACGACTATCCCGATCGCGTCGTCCGGTTCTTGCGCGACTTCGAGATCAGCGACGCGCAGCTAAACAGCCTGATGACCGACTTCGAGCCGGACAGCGACAAAAACCCCGAGGCGGCCGCTCAGGACTGGATCCGCGCCCATCCCGACATCATCCGCCGCTGGCTGGCTGCGGCCGAGGCGGAGGCCTGATCGATCGCTTTCATTCCGGATCCCAACGACCCGGGACGTTCTGGCTGTCCCATAGCCAGTTCACCGCCTGCTCGAAGTCGATGAACGCTTTGGCCTGCACCCCGATCTCGTCGGCACTGGCCTCAAAGAATTGCATGCGGTCGAAGGTGTCGTCCCAGTCATCCAAGAGCGCCAGCCGTCCGTCGAAGCCCGGGTCGCACTCATCGAGGTCCTGCAACAGCCGCCAGACGTCCGGCAGCGTCAGCATGATCTCGGCATCGCGCACGTCGAAGAGCAGGTCGTAGCTGCCGGGCGTGGCGCCGGCCCCTTCGGCGCCTTCGGCGAGCAACTGGCAGAGCACCTCGCGGCTCGTCGCAAGATCCAGCGCCCCATCGTGGTCCCCGTGGATAAACTGGCTACCCCGAATGAGTCGTATGTTGAGCATGACACCCTCATGGTACCGCACATACAGCCAAAAAAACGTACCCGATTGCGCGGGCAATCACAAGCGCGAACCGATGCGCACAGGGCGATTGCATGTTACGTTTAGCAACGACTCGACCCGGTCATGGAACGGTCATGCCCGACCCCACACGAGGGCGCAGCCCGACTGACGAGCAGAGCGAGCTAATCGGGCATCCCGTTGGGAACATAGTGGCCTAGATTCCCGCTTGCGCGGGAATGACGGTACGTCTGGCGTTCCGTCTTGCCACTGTGTTTCTGGGTTGGGACGACTGGCGCACGTTTCCATTTTAAGATGCGATTGCCCTACCGATGCGCAGGGTGGGGCAACACGGAGGGGGCTTGTGGCCCGGTCCGGGCATCTCGTGAGGCGAGCTCAATACAAACCGGCGGGGCGGTCCATCGAGGCCCTCAGCGCCGGTCGGCTTTCTTGCGCTGGATCTGCGCGAGGTACTGCTCGACGAGCACGCGGTCTGCGTTGGCGCGGGCAAGCGAGCGCACCAAGGGCGTAAGCCGGCCAGAGCCTACGCGGCCATGCCGGATGAGTGTCTGCACCGTGTACCGCATCAGCTCCATCATCGTGGTCAAAACGAACTCGCGACTCGTCGATGTGAGCTGTGTGCGCGTAAAGCCCGCTTTCACCTTGCGGGCGGTCGCGGTCGTTTGCGGATGGCGCTCCCCGAGCAGGTCGCGCATGAACTGTTCGATAGCCTCTTCAAGGCTGATAAAGGTTTTGGGATGGGCAACAGGGGCCTCACGGTGGGTCTCAGAGCTGGCTTTGGGCATGATGTGCGGAGGGGCAAGCCATAATGTGCGCGTTCATTATGGTTTGAACACAAGAGCCATGCCGCCAACGGGAGCCGTCGACCCGGACACGCACGGGGGACGCGCAGCGGGCTGCCATCCGACACAGTCGACGGAGTGAGGCATCCCCTCGACGGGCGCCGGCGAAGGCCTCGTGACTTCGCATGGTAGCCGGGCAAGGTCGGGATCCCTGCGGGTCGTTGGCCGTGCAGCAGACGCTCCCTGCTCCCCGCCGCGTGTTTCTCCTGCTTCGTATGGCGCGCTTCCCGCTGACGAGTCCGCACGACCGCGACATCCTGGCCCTGGCCGTTCCGGCGCTGGCCGGGCTGGCCTCCGACCCGCTGGCCTCGCTCGTCGACACGGCCTTCGTGGGGCAACTCGGGCGCGTGCCGCTGGGGGCGCTTGGGATCAACGCGTCCCTCTTCTCGATGACGTTCCTCATTTTCAACTTCCTCGCGTACGGGACGACGCCGCGCGTGGGCCGGCACGTGGGCACCGGCGACCGCAAAGCGGCCGGCCGCGTGGTGGTGCGCGCTCTCACGCTGGCCGTGCTGGCCGGGGCCGTGGCGCTCACGACGCTCCAACTCTTGGCGGTGCCTCTCCTGCGACTCATGGGGGCCGGCGATGTGCTGATGGGACCGGCGCTCGATTACCTGCGCATCCGGGCGTGTGCGGGGCCGGCCGTGCTCCTCATCACAGCGGGGCACGGGGCCTTTCGCGGGTACCAGGACACGCGCACGCCGATGATCATCACCATCGGATTCAACATCATCAATGTGGCGCTCGACCCGCTTCTCATCTGGGGCTTGGGCTGGGGGCTGGCCGGGGCCGCCGCGGCGACGGCCATCGCCCAGTGGATCGGGGCCATCGTCTTCCTCGTGCTGCTGCTCAAGACGCGCCGCGAGGCGCTGGGCATCGAACTCGCGTGGCCCCGCCTACGCTCGCTGCTGCCGTTTCTGAAGGTGGGGCGCGACCTGCTCATCCGAACGGGGGCGCTCGTGGGCACCATGACGCTGGCCACGGCCGTCGCGGCGCGCGTCGGGGTGACGGCCGTGGCGGCGCATCAGGTGGCGGCACAGCTCTGGCTGTTCCTGGCGCTCGTGGTCGATGCGCTCGCCGTCGCTGCCCAGGCCCTCGTCTCGAAGCAGCTGGGCCAGCGCGACGCAGCGGCGGCGCGGGCCGTCTCCAACCGTCTCCTCCAGTGGGGCCTGCTCGTGGGCGTCGTGCTCGGCGTGGGCTTCTTCGCCACGCAGCCCATCCTGCCCGGCTTCTTTACCGACGATGCGGCCACCATTGCGGCCGTGCTCAGCGTCTTCCCCGTCGTGGCACTGCTGCAGCCGCTCAACGGGCTCGTGTTCGTGTGGGACGGCATCTACATGGGCGCAGAGGATTTTGGATATCTGGCGAAAGCCATGCTCGTCGCGGCGGCCGGCGCCGCGGCGATCCTGCTGCTCGTCCAGCCGATGGGATGGGGGCTGACCGGCGTGTGGTGGGGCATTACGGCGCTCATGGCGCTCCGCGCGATCACACTGGCCGTGCCGTACGTGCGGGGCCGCCTCCTCGCGGCATCCGCCGAGGCCGAGCCGTCGGCGTAATGCCTCCGGCTGGATTCCGCTGAAGTTAACCGGCGCCGCTAGACGAAGTGGGGGGCAGGCCGTTACCTTACCATTCCCCCACGCTTCATCGGCCGAACCGTCTTCCTTCATGACCTGGGCCCTCCTCCCACTTCTCGCACAGGCGACCGCCGCGCCCCCGCTCAACACGAGCATGCTGGTCGTGCTCGGCATCATCCTGGTGGCGCTCGTCTTCTTCGTGACCGAGTGGCTGCCCATCGACATCACGGCCATCGGCGTGATGGTGCTCGTCATGCTGCTGGAGCCGTGGACCCAGGTCTCGCCCGCCGAGGGCATCTCGGGGTTTGCCAGCACGGCCACGATCACCGTGCTGGCCATGTTTATCATCAGCGAGGGCGTGCGGCGCACCGGCGTACTGCAGATGATCGGCAATAAGATTGTGGAGTGGACGGGGACCAACCCGGGCAAGCAGTTCGCCGCCGTCATCGGCCTGTCGGGCTCCACGGCGGGCTTTGTGAACAACACCCCGGTGGTGGCCATGATGATTCCGATCGTGATCAACATCGCGCGGAAGACGAAGACCTCGCCCTCGAAGCTGCTCATGCCGGTGTCCTTTGCCGCCATGATGGGCGGGATGCTCACGCTCATCGGCACGTCGACCAACATCTTGGCGAGTGACGTGGCGGATCGGCTGCTGGGGCATCCGTTTTCGATGTTCGAGTTCACCGGGCTCGGCGCCCTCGTGCTGGTGGCCGGGTGCCTGTACTTGTTTTTTGTGGGACGCCACCTGCTGCCCGAGCGCATCAAGCCGGAGGAGGACCTCACCGAAGAGTTCGAACTGGGCGGGTACCTCACCGAGGTTGTGGTGCGCGAGGACTCGGTGCTGCGTGGCAATACGGTGGGCGAGACGCTGCGCACGCTGGACCTGGACGTGGACGTCGTGCAGATGACCCGCAACGGCGAGGCCTTTCCGGCGCCCATCGCCAACAAGCAGTTCCGCGCGGGCGACGTGCTGCTGCTCCGCACAAACCGCGACACGCTGCTTACGCTGCTCGACGCGCAGGGCCTCGACCCGGTGGTCACGACGCGCATCACCGAGGAGGACATCGACATTGAGGAGAAAGGCGAGGTGCTCATTGAGGTGGTGCTCCTCTCGGACAACCCGATCCTCGGCGAGACGCTGCAGTCGCTCAACTTTGCCCAACGCTACGACGGGCTCGTCCTGGCCATCCGCCGGCGGGGCGAGCTGCTCTACGACCGCATCGACGAGGTCCCGCTGCAGGGCGGCGACACGCTGCTCGTGCAGGCCTCCCCACAGGCCGTGCGGCGCTTCAACAACAACCGCACGTTCGTGGTCATTCAGGAACGCGAGGAGACCAACTTCCGCACCGACAAGATCTACGTGGCACTGGGCATCGTGGCCGTGGTGGTGGGGCTGGCGGCGTTCAACGTGGTCCCCATCCTCCTGGCCGCGCTACTGGGCGTGTTGGCGACGGTCGCCACGGGCTGCGTGCGGCCGAACGAGGTGTATCCGGCGGTGGACTGGAGCGTGATCTTCCTGCTGGCGGGCGTCATTCCGCTGGGTGTCGCCCTGGAGCGCTCGGGCGGCGCCGCCTATCTGGCGCACTACATGGCGGAGGTGGCCACGATGCTTCCGCCGTTCGGTATCCTGCTGCTCTTCTACCTGTTTACCTCGCTGCTTACGCAGGTCGTGAGCAACAACGCGAGCGTCATCCTGATGATACCGGTGGCCGTGGAGGCCGCCGAGCTGGCCGGGGCCGACCCCTTTTCGTTTGTGCTGGTGGTCACCTTCGCGGCCAGCACCGCGCTCATGACGCCGGTGGGGTATCAGACCAACCTGATGGTGTACGGCCCCGGCGGCTACCGCTTCACGGACTTTTTCCGCGTCGGCGCGCCGTTGCAGGCGGTGCTTGCCCTCGTCACCTGCGGCGGCATCCTGTGGATCTGGGGCGTGTGACGGTGGGCGATTGAGTTCGGGGAAGGCAGCCCCCCCGATTCGCCCAGAAGAGGTACCGTTTCGGGGCTTGAGCATGCAGGACGTGAGTCACCACCATCGCATTGATCGTCCGAGCGAAGAAAACTGTAAGGAGCTCTACTGAGCGATTTTCTCGCGAAGCCATTTAGGGACGCACGTTCCGGCTAATACGTTGTCCAAATGAGCGTGTCGGTGTCGTTCGCCGAACGCGCATCGGACTCAGCAGGGCTCTTCGAGCAAAGGACGTTGAACGTACCAAGGAGTCTGAGTCGAGCGAACAGACCACACGCACTTGGGTCAAGTACGCCAAACTTGACGGCGGAAGGCGCAGCGACGGACCGATGACGGTCCAGCGCGAGGGCCACGTCGGCTTCACGAGGAACCACACCGGTTGAAGCAGGAGCGTGATACGCGTGTAAAGGCGACGACCTGGTTCGCGTGGGAGGCCAACACGGTGCCCCTGAAAAATTCGAATGCACAGACGCGCATCAGTCCAGACGCCCCATCCGCGTCATGTGCGCATGGACCTGTGGGAACGACCGGTCATTCCCTGGCTTCCGGGTCGGTTGACATGGAAATTAGCGTCTGTAAGGACTACCGCCCTGACTTTAAAAACGAATAGGCCCCGTAAGCAATAGCAGACAAAAAAAGAAAGGCGATCAGCATCATGCCGACTTCCGCGAGTGATATAGGCCCCATACAAACCTCCTTTTCATTAGACTCTTTTCATTAGATGTAGTATCGGCAACACCTGATGCTCCGTTCACCGTAGGCGACGCAGTAACAGGCTAAGCCTGTTCCCGGCAGGCACTGGCATGCATACCCCCAGAAATAGGAGCACCCGATGCAGTACGCATTGGTGCACTTGGCTTGCAAATCAATGCGAGCATTGAATTTCGCTCGAGCCTTGGTCATACCATGTCCCCATCCCTGCACCCAGCGTTCACAGTGATTTAGAGGGGCGGCGGAGAATCTGCCAGAAACTAATGAAATGGAGCACGCCGGCTGGGCCCGTGACCAACTCACAGATGGTTGCCACGGATTCTCACCCTCTCGCTGCCGACGAATTTTTTCTTTCAGCTCACGAACTTCCTCAGGGGACAACTCGGGTTCAGGCTCAAACAGCTTATAAGGCGCCATATCGGGTCCAGGCTCCGGATCGGGTAGCAAGTCATCGGCCGCGAGACTCATTGCCTCTATCTCATCCCGGTAAGGGGCGACGACCTGTATGGTGGTGTTTGAGACTTTTTCTCCGCGTCCTCGCGCCAAGTCTAATTGCATGATTCCGTCGGGGGTGCGCAACTTCACCGCTGAGCGACTCTGCTCGAGTGAAATTACGTCGGCCGTGTTGACTCTAAAGGTAAGGGCGAAGGAGCCGTTTTTCTGTCGGTGGACCGTAAGTTCGGCTTCATTGAGTTTCTCTTTTTCGTGGTGAATAACCGCTTTAACGAATGACGAATCTTCTGCCCAGACGACCTGAGAGTAGCCAATGATGCCGCTCGCCTCTGCTGGTTGATTCGGCTGGACCGTGGCCTGC
>JAAAPH010000278.1 GCA_009908415.1 Bacteroidota bacterium | reverse complement strand
CCCAACCTTGTGGTAGTACCAGCGCCAGGCTTCGGGATTGATCGGCTCGCCCACCGTGCCGAGCAGGCGCAGCGAGTCGCGGCTCGTCTGTTCGACGTACTCATCGCCCTGCCGCATGAGTGCGCGAATGGCCGTCGGCGCGGTGTAGAACTGCGTCACCTCATGCTTGTCGACCACGTTCCAGAGCCGCGAGGCATCCGGATAGGTCGGCGTGCCTTCGAAGAAGACCTGCGTGCCGCCGTTCACGAGCGGGCCGTACACGATGTAGCTGTGCCCCGTGATCCATCCGACGTCGGCCGTGCACCAGAAGACGTCCCCTTCTTTGTAGTCGAAGACGTACTCATGCGTCATGCTCGTGTAGACGAGGTAGCCGCCTGTCGTGTGCAATACGCCCTTCGGCTTGCCCGTCGAGCCCGAGGTGTAGAGGATGAACAGCGGATCTTCGGCGTCCATGTGCTCAACCGGGCACTCGCCGCTTACGGTCTCCAGCTCCGCGTGCAGCCAGTGGTCGCGGCGGTCGTCCCAGTCGATGGCGCCTCCCGTATTTTGCACGACGAGCACGTGCTCGACGTCGGGGCAGCGCTCCAGCGCCTGGTCAGCGTTGTCCTTGAGCGCAACCCGCTTGCCGGCGCGCCGCCCCTCGTCGGCCGTAATCAGGTAATCCGACTCGCAGTCCAGGATGCGGTCGGCGAGCGAGTCGGGCGAGAAGCCGGCGAAGACGACCGAATGGATCGCCCCGATCCGCGCGCACGCCAACATCGCGTAGGCCGCCTCCGGGATCATAGGCAGGTAGATGGTGACCCGGTCGCCCTTCGCCACACCGTGCTTCTTGAGCACGTTGGCAAACTTCGAGACGTTCTCGTGCAGCTCGCTGTACGTGATGTGCTCGGGGTCCTGCTCGCGCGGATCGTCCGGCTCGTAGATCAGCGCCGTCTGATCGCCCCGGGTGTCGAGGTGGCGATCCACGGCGTTGTAGCACGCGTTGGTGACGCCGCCCTCGTACCATTTGATGGAGACGTGATGCGGGTCGTACGATACGTTTTTCACCGTGTCGAAGGGCTCGAACCAGTCGATGCGGTCGGCCTGCTCGCCCCAGAAGCCCTCGGGATCCTCCACCGAGCGCTCATACAGGGTCTCGTAGTCCTCCGGCGACCCGATAAGGGCCTTCTGGCGGAAGGCCTCGGACGGCTCGTAGACCTCCGAGACCCCCGAATAGGCAGCAGTAACTTGTACGTCTTGGTCAGCCATGGCGCTGTGCGATTGGGTAAACGGGACTGCGAAAAAGAGCGTGTCGTGTGCGGTGATTCATGCGTCGAACAAATCGCCCGTGCGTCACGGGCCGATGAGGACCGGGCCTTTGCAAAAACGCAACGAGCAGAAGGCTTGTCAAGCTTTTGTTAACCTTTACTTTCGGCGGTCCGCTCAGAAGCCCTGTGGCCGTCATGGGGACGTCCAGACCTTGCCGTCATGGCGGATGCGGACCGTGCTTCCCGCTGCGCCGGGTGCCGTGATTTCGTACAGGCTCTGCGTAGTGCGAAGCGTCGGCTCGAAGGCCCGTCCGTCGAGCGTGATGTCGCTCGCGTCGAGGGCGGCGAGCGACGACGCGTAGCGCCCGTGCACCGCGTGGTACTGCTGCTGCCGATAGTAAAGGCGGCGGAGCGCCCACCGGACGGGCGCGTTGGGATCGTCCTGAAGGGGCTCGGAGGCGCTTCCGGCCGGGACGTCGGCGAACTGCACGATGCCATAGCGCTCGGGCTGGTGCATGTCGACGACGCCGTGCGGCGACCACAGCCACCAATCGGCCCGCGGCTCCCCGGTGGCCGGATCGGGCTTCTTCTGGTACCGGCCGTCGACGACGGTGGTAGGCCACTGGGCGCGGGCGAGGTTAAATCGCCACCGGGCGCCCGCAGATGGCGGCTCGCCGTTGGGCGCGGCTTCTTCCAGGATGGTCCACGGCAGCGCAAGCTCCACCGTCCACCCGTCGTCGGTGTCCGTCGGGTCGTTGAGGGTTCCGCTCACGTGCACGGCCGCTTCCAAGCCCCGAATGTCCCACGCGCTGAGGGCCGGCCCCCCATCCCGGTAAGGCTTGATCATCAGCAGGTCCCATACGGTTTCCAGAGCGTTGATCTCGAACTCGTAATAGTTGTGCGTGTCGCCATCCGGGTCGATGAACACCTCGAAGGCATTGTCGCGATAGATGGGCGATTCGCGTTCGGTGAACGTCGCCCACACATCCGGCTCCTCCAACTCGGCGGCAACGTAGAGGGCCTCGTCGTCCCACAACAGCTTGGCGCGCGTCCGGAGGCGAGGCGGCGGCCGGTCGCTGCCCCGGGCGTCGACGAACGGCGCGGTCCACGGGGCGTGCTGCCAGGCTGCATCATGCAGCTGCCCGTCGACAGCCACCGCGGCCGGCGTCCGGTACACCACGTAGGCGCGCGGCTCGAAGGGGGCTGGCGCATCCCACTCGATCGCCTGCGCCGTGGCCGCGCCTGGACGGCTCACAACGACCATCAGGGCGACCCACCCGACCCAGGCGGCGCATCTCATTCCGAAAGAGCAGGACTCAGTCATCAGGCTGTTTCGAACGGAGGTTGAGGGCGACGGTCGAGATCCACACCAGGATGCAGGCGGCGCCGAGCAGTCCCGCGATCGGGCGATTGAAGAACGCGAGGAGCGACCCGTCGGCGGCTGTGAGCGTCTGGATGAGCCGGGCCTCCAGCGGCGCGCCCAGGATGAGCCCGAGCACGACCGGCCCCATCGGCACCTCGCGCCGCTCCAGCCAAAACGCCAACACGCCCGTCCCGAGCATCACGCCGACGTCGAAGTAGCTCGTCTGCAGCGCATACGAGCCCACGATGCAGAAGAGCACGATGATCGGCAGCAGGATCCGCCGCGGTACGCGCACCACGTAGCGGCCCACCTTGATCGCCAGGAGCCCCACGGCGAGCAGCACCAGGTTCGCCACGATGAAGGCGAGATAGAGGCTGTAGACGAGCACGGTTTGCTCCTCGAAGATGGCCGGCCCCGGGTTGAGGTTCTTCATGAGCAGCACGCCGATCACGATGGCGGTGATGGAGTCGCCCGGGATGCCAAAGACCAGCGCCGGGATCCACGTGCTCGCCAGGGCCGACGAGTTGGCCGTCGCCGCGTCGGAGACGCCCTCCAGCGAGTTCGTGCCGTACGCTTCGGGCGTGTCGCTGAACCGCTTCGAGGCCCCCATCGACACCCAGGCCGCAATGTCGGCCCCTGCGCCGGGCAGCATGCCCACCAACGCCCCGATGACGCCCGAGCGCAGACTGTGCGTGAGCCGGGTCGAGAGCAACTGCCAGGCTGTGCTGAAAACCGATGCGACAGGCCGAACGAGGTAGCGCTGGGCGAGCGTCGCGACCTCTGCCGCCGTATCGGCGACGGCTTCGACGGCGCCCCCCGTCTCTGCCGCACTGCTCTCCGTGGCGCTGGTCTCTCGTGCGCTTCCGCGCCCGCTCAGGTCGACGAGGTTGCGCAACACCTCTGACAGCCCGAAGAGCCCGATCATCGCCGGGATAAAATTGATCCCCTGGAAGAGCTCGGGCTGCCCAAAGGTGAAGCGCGCCTCGGTGTGGACCGGGCTCAGCCCCACCGTCGAGAGCAGGAGCCCGATCAGCATGCCGAGCAGGCCCTTCAGGAGCGACCCGCGCGAGACGATCACCGCCGAGGTGAGCCCCAAGAGATACAGCCAGAAGTACTCGGCCACGCTGAAGAACGTGGCGAGTTCGGCGAGTTGGTGCCCCAGCAGCATGAGCCCCACGGCGCCGAAGAGCCCCCCGGCCACGCTGCCGAGGAGCGACACGCCGAGGGCGCGCTCGGGCTCGCCGCGCTGGGTGTAGTAGTAGGCGTCTTCCGCATAGGCCGCCGACGCGGGCGTCCCTGGAATGCGGAGCAGCGCCGTCGGGATGTCGCCGGCGAAGATCGCGCAGGCGACCATCGTCACGATTGCAGCCAACGCGGGGACCGGGCCGAGCCAAAACGTCACCGGCACGAAGAGCGCGACGGCCATCGTGGCCGTCAGCCCCGGGATGGAGCCGACGAACACGCCGTAGAGCGCCGAGAAAAGGATGACGGCCCAGATCTCGGGCGCAAGCACCACTTGCTGAAAGGCTTGCAGAATGGCGTCGCTCATCTTACCACCCCAACCAACCCCATGGGAGCGGCACGCGCAGGTAGACCGCAAAGAGCTGGTACGTCAGCGGCACGAGAATCAGGGTGACGGCCCCCGCCACGTACCACTTCGCCCGGTAGCGCCAGAAGAGCACGACCAGCAGCAGCGCCATCGTAAGGAGGTACCCCAGCGTCTCCGCCGCTACGATGTAGAACGCCACCGCGCCCACGGCGAGGCTCACGCGCCCCACGCCGCTCCGGGTGAGCGTTTGCGCGTCGGCGGGCACCGTGAGCTTCCCTCTCCACGCCAGCGGCGCGATCGTCAGCGCGAGCAGGCCCATCACGATCGACGGAAAGAGCCACGGGCCGTACTGCTGCGACTGCACCGCCGCGAAGGCGTCGCTCGTGAGCACGGCGCCGTTCTGCCGGTCCTGCCGCTCCAGGAACGCCTCGAACCGATCGGGCGGCAGGTCCGGCGGGCCGAAGCCGGCCGACTCCAGAAACGAGCGGTACTCGTCGCTGCTGAGGACCTGCTGGACGGCCTCGGACAAGACCCGAGCACGTTCGTCGGGCACGCCCTCGGGGAGGGCGAGGCCGCGCCACGTCCCGCTCGTCCACTCGACCCCCTGCTCGGAAAAGGTGGGAATACCGGAATAGCCCGGCAGTCGCTCGGGCGCCATTACGCCCAGGCTGCGAATCCGCCCGGCCTCCAGCAGCGACTGCGCCTCGGGCACGCTGCACGCTACCAGGCTAACCCCGCCGGCCATGAGCTCTTGCAGCGAGGGCGCCGAGCCGTCGAGCGACACCCACGTGACGGCGTCGGCGCTGAGCCCCATCTCGATCAGCCAGCCGGCCAGGCTGAGGTGCCAGATGCCGCCGAAGGCGGTCCCGGAAGCTCTCAGCTCACCGGGCTGCTCGCGGATGGCCTGCTCCAAATCGTCGAGGGAGGACCATGGGGCCTCTTCGCGCACAAACAGCGCGGCGTTGTCGCGGTTGACCAGCGTCAGCGGCTGGAAGTCCTCATGTGTAATGTTGGTCAACCCCCGCCAGTGGAGCATGGTGAGCTCGGCCGTGATCAGCGTCAGGGTGTACCCGTCCGGACGGGCCTGGGCGCCGCGCGTATGCCCGGTGACGCCCCCGCCGCCCGTGGCATTGATGACGTTGACGGGCACGCCGAGCTCGCGCTCTAGCTGCGCGGCGATCTGGCGCGCAACGCGGTCGGACCCCCCGCCGGCGGACCACGGGCAGATCAGCGTGATGGGGCGGTTGGGAAAGCTCGCATCGCCCCGGCATCCGACCAAAAGCAGGCTCAGCACGAGCATCACGGCACCGCTCACCGCCCAGCGATAGCCCCTGTGCCAGCCCGCCGGGGGCCGGCTCGGATCCCCTTCAAACGTGGTCAGCTCCCGCCCTACTTGCGTCACGGTCTGCACAGTTCAATCGATAGCCTGAACAGCAATGGCGTGCGACCCGCCGGACTGCATCCTCTCAGTTCGGCACCGGCGCCTCCAACGCGTACTTTCGCGCACCGCGCCATGCATGAACCCGGAGACTGAGCATCTCCAGCCCCAAGCGGCCGCCTGCGTCAATAAAGCCGGTGCCGCTGTAGATGTCAATTTCACCCTGATGCCCATGGGCTGGTGCCAGCCGAAACGAGCCCGTGCTGCGCCTTGGAAGGACAGCCGTCGCCCGGTCCGGCGTGGGATGTGCCCCGGCAAGGTGGCAATGCGATTACCGCGTGATGATGGATGCGCTGTCGAGCCGGGCCTGCGCCTCCTCCCACGTGGGTAGCGCCTGCACGTCGCCCGGTGCCGTCGTGGCGAGTCCGCCCAGCACATTGCCGAGCCGAAGCGATGCGCCGAGATCCCATCCGCGCAACTGCCCGGAGAGAAAGCCTGCGTTGAAGGCATCCCCCGCGCCGACGGGCTCGACGACCTCGACTTCGATGGCCGGTGCCTCCTCCATCTCGCTCGACGGCCCCGCGGCCAGTGCGCCGTCCGCCCCGCGGCGCACGACGACCTGCTCGGGCCCCATGGCGCGCAACGCGTGCGCCGCGTCCTCGGGCGTGTCGGTTTCGGCGAGCAGAAGCGCCTCGTCGTCACTGGCGAGCACCAGGTCCACGCGAGGCAACATTTCCAGGAGCACCGCGCGGGCCTCATCGTCGGGCCACAGGCGCCGCCGGATGTTGGGGTCCATCGATACGCGCACGCCTTCCCGCTCGGCGATGCGGAGCGCTTCCCATACCGTCTCGCGGCAGGTAGCGCTGAGGGCCGGCGTGATCCCCGTCAGATGGAGGTACTGCGCCTGCGCAATGTACTCCGGACGCAGGTCGTCCGGGTCGAGCCGGCTCGCCGCCGATCCGGCGCGGTAGTAGTGGACGTGTGTGGCGCGGGGCTGGCGGCGCTCCTTGAAGTACACGCCGGTGGGGGCCTCCAGGTCGCGCACCACCGTCGAGACGTCCACACCCTCTCCCCGAATGGCCGACACGACGCAGGCGCCGAACTCGTCGGCCCCGACGCGGCTCACCCACCCGGCCGCGTGCCCCAGCCGGGTGAGCCCGATGGCGACGTTCGACTCGGCCCCGGCCACGAAGCGCTCGAACCGGGTGGCGTAGCGGAGCCGGCCGGCGGTCGTGGGCGTGAGTTGGACCATCGACTCGCCAATTGTTACGACGTCCAGCATAACGCTCTGGCCTCACCGGTTTACCACACAGTTATTGTCAGCGTCGTACGTCCAGGATGTGCCCCGTCATTCCGGCCGTCCTTCGTTCGTGAGGAGATACGTACCGGACTTGCCGGCCACCACGATGTCGGTGCGTCCATCGCGGTTCATATCTGCGGTCCGGATCTGGAGCCCTGTTCCAACGCGGCCCACGTCGATCTCATGGCGGGTAAACGCCAGCGCCTGCGGATTCCACTCGTAGTAAAACAGCACGGGGGGTTCGTCGCCACCTGGGTCGTTCCCGTTGTGGGCCCATTTTCGCTTCCCGGTGATGAGCTCGTCCTGCCCGTCACCATCCAGGTCGGCCCAGTGAAGCGCGTGCGGCTGCGAGAACCGGTCGTCGATGCGGTGCTCTTTCCATCGGGTCGTTCCATCCGGCGCCGGTTCGAGTTGCTGCCACCAGTACAATCCGATGTCGTGCCCTTTCCCCCAGATGAGATCGTTCCGGCCATCGCCGTCCAGATCCCGCAGGAGCATAGGGACACTGGCGTGCAGGTCCCAGTCGGGATGGTACGTCCACGCCTGGCGCAGGGGGTCGCCGTCAGCCGGGCGCTCATACCACCCTGTGCCTACGAGAATATCTTCCCGGCCATCCCCGTTGACGTCGCCAAAGCC
>JAAAPH010000487.1 GCA_009908415.1 Bacteroidota bacterium | reverse complement strand
GTCGCGCGGCGTCCGTTGCGACCGCAGCCAGGTCATCATCGTTTCGGGGACCCAGCAAGCCATCACGCTCACCGCGCATGTGCTGCTCGATCCCGAAGACGAGGTATGGATCGAAGACCCGGGCTATCCCCGAGCCCGCGGTGCGTTCCGGTGGGCCGGCGCGCACACCGTCCCGGTGCCGCTGGACGCCGAAGGGTTGGACCTCGGTGCGGGGCGGGCGCTCGATGAGACGGCCCGCCTGGCCTACGTCACCCCGTCGCACCAATACCCGATGGGGATGACCATGAGCCTGCGCCGGCGCCTGGAGTTGCTGGACTGGGCCGAGCAGTCGGGCACCTGGATCTTGGAGGACGACTATGACAGTGAGTACCGCTACGAGGGCCGCCCCCTCGCTGCCCTGCAAGGACTGGATCAGGCCGGGCGCACCATCTACGTCGGCACGTTCAGCAAGGTGCTCTTCCCTGCGCTGCGGCTGGGTTACCTGGTGGTCCCCAACCGCTTGGTCGACGCGTTCGTGGCGGCGCGCACGTTGGTCGACCGCTGCCCGCCCCTCATCCAGCAAATGGTGGTGGCCGACTTTATCAGCGAGGGCCACTTCGAACAGCACCTGCGCCGGATGCGCACGCTGTACGCTGCGCGGCAAAACGCGCTCGTGGAGGCCGTAGACGACACGCTGGGCAGCAGCCTCCGCATCAGCTCGGACAAAGCTGGGCTCCACCTGACGGGCCTGCTGGAACCGGGCCTCGACGACACGTCCGTTTCGCAGGTGCTCAAGGAGAACGGCGTGGTCGCGCCGCCGCTGTCGTTTTATAGTGCACGCGACCGGGATCGAGGCGGTCTCGTCCTGGGCTACGCGGGCGTGGATGAGGACACCATCGAAAAGGGGGTGGACCAGATTGCAGAGGCTATCGCCACCGTCCGTAACCGCTCCCGCAGGAGCAACCGCCATCAGCGGGCCGGCATGGTGAGCAGCGCGGCGTAAAGGTCGACGCCGTACCACAGGTTCGCCAGGCGGATGTTCTCGTCCGGGGCGTGCTGGTTGTTGTCGTGGTTGGCGATGGGCACGATGATGGCCGGCGTGCCGAGCACCTGCTCGAACAGAAAGACGGGCAGCGTCCCGCCCAGCGTGGGCACGCGGAGGACATCTTGCCCCGACGCCCGCTCTGCCGCCGCAATAACTTGGTTGGCGAGCGGCTGCCCCATGGACGCCCGCGATGCCGGATAGCCGGCCCCGCGCGTCACCTTGGCGACCCGCGGATGGGCGCGCAACAGGCTGTCGGACGGCGTTTCGCGCACGATGTGATAGCCCTCCGCGCGGATGTGGTCCTCGACGCGGTCCAACATCCGGTTGGGGTCGTTGCCCTTCACGAGGCGCACCCCGAGGGCGGCCGTGGCCGTCGACGGGATGATGTTGCGCGCCTTGGCGCCCACGTTGCCACTTGCGAGCCCGCGGACGGTGAGCGACGGAAGCAGCAGCCGCTCTTCGAGTCGCTCGGTGCCTTCGGTGCGGGCCAGCGCGAGTTCGTCTTTGAGCGGCTCATCGACCAGCGGCAGCTCATCCAGCGCGGCCCGCTCTGCCGCGGTCAGCGGAGCGACCGTGTCGTAGAAGCCATCGATCAGCACCGCGCCGTCAGTGGATTTCATGGTGGCGAGCAGGTTGGCGAGCATCTGCCCGGGCACGGGCGACCAGTTGCCGTAGTGCCCGCTGTGCAGCGGCCGATTTGCGCCGTACACGGTGACCTCCATGCCCGTCACGCCCCGCACGCCGAACACGACCTGCGGCTGGCGGCTCTGGTGCACCGGCCCGTCGCAAAAGAGCCACAGGTCGACATCCGCAAACCGCCCCTCATACTGGCTCAAGTATTGGTTTAGGTGGGGCGACCCCCGCTCCTCTTCCCCATCGAACAAGAAGACGATATTGGAGGTGAGCTCAATGTCGCGCTCCTGCAGCGCATCGAGCGTCGCGAGCAGCGCGGCGATGGGCGCCTTGTCGTCGCCCGCCCCACGGGCGTAGAGGCGCGCCTCGGGGTCGACGGATTCGCCGTCTGCGGGGAACGCCCGCGGTGTGCCGCCCTGATGCATGGCCGCCGTGTAGAGCGTCGGCGTCCACGGGCCATGCGTCCACCGGCTTGCGTCGACGGGCTGGCCGTCGTAGTGCACGTAGATGCCCAGCGTGCGGGTCGCCCCCGGCGCCTCGATGCGCCCTGTCACGATGGGCGGCACCCCGTCGACGGTGAGCACATCCAGGTCGACGTCGCGGGCGGCGAACTGCTGCTGGATGTGCCGCGCGTTCCGCCGGATGTTGACCGAATCGCTGGCCACGTTCGGGATGCGCAGGAAGTCGGCGTAGTCGCGCAGGATCTGTGCTTCATGCGCCTGCCGATGGCTCCGCGCCGCCTCCACCGCCGGTTGGGCGTGGACGAGTCCGGGGAGCAATGCAAGGACGAAGGCGAGGAACGCGGAGCGAAGCACGGGCATGAGATGGAAGCACTGGGTGGTGGGTATCACGTCGCTAACGCAATATAACGCCCATCGCTACGAACAGGAAGTGACAAGCGCTGACATCACCTCGCGCTGCGTCGTCGATCCCTGCGGCCGGTTGAGCAGCACGCCATCCACGACTAGGGCCGACGAGCCGCCGCCGTCCAGGTTTAGCGCCTCCACGGCCCCCACGCCACGCATCAGGGTAGCAAGCTCGCGAAGATTCACGCCGCGGCTCTCAGGCTGCCGCCCGTCGACTACCATCAGGATCAAACCGCCCTCGGCGGTCACCCCGGCGGCGGATCGGGGATGGACGTCCGGAATGCTCGTGCCGAAGAACACCTCATCTTCGGCGGCGACGTGCGTGGTTCCCGCCGTGACGATCAGGGGTCCGGCGCCGAGCGCTTCGCGCACGCCCCACGGCTTGGCCAGCGCCCAGTCGAGCGCAGCCGGCTCGCCGGGCGCGTGGTCCGGTGGTTGCGGCCAGCGGTAGAGCCGTCCGTTGCGTGTGCTCACCCATCCGATGCGGATTTCATCCTCGGCGGTGAAGCCGATGGCCGCACGCGTGGTCGCAAACCGCTGGTCCGAGCGGGTCACTGAGCGCGTGGCGGGTTCCCAGAGCGAGTCGCGCGTCATCAGAAGGCCGACGTGGCCGGCGGGGTTCACGTCCATCCGAAAGTAACCGCCATTAACGGCCACGCACGCGCCCAGCTCGCGTGCGAAGCTGGAGACGGTTTCCCGGCGGTCCGTGTCGTCCGAGACGACCACACGAGTGACGATGTTGGGGTCCGGCTCGTCGATGAGCACGTACCACGCGCGGAGCGGGAGCTGCTTCCTCTCGCCGCCGAAAGCGCGCACGCCGTCCGGCAGCCGGGCATTCAGCGAGTCGATCGGCTGCCAGTGCATCGCCAGCGAATCGGGCACCGTGCCCGTGGGCCCGGGTGTCTCACGCTGGCAGCCGGTCCCCAGAAGCCCGACCGCAAGGAACAACCATCCGGTGAACAGGAAACGTCGCATTACACGTCCAGCTCCTCCACGTCGCCGGCGTGGTTCATGATGAACTCGAACCGGGCGGACGTGTCGCGGCCCATCAGGTCGCTGATCGTCTCCTCCGTCTGATACCGCTCCGTATCGGGAATGGTGACCTCCAACAGGCGGCGCGTCTGCGGATCGAGCGTCGTCTCCTTCAGCGTCTTCGGCATCATCTCGCCGAGGCCCTTGAAGCGCTGGATGTCGATCTTCAGGTTGCGCCCGTCTTGCTTGATCTCGTCGATGATGCGGTCTTTGTCGGCGTCGTCGAGCGCCCAGTACGTTTCCTTCGCCGCGTCGATGCGGTAGAGCGGCGGCTGCGCGATGTAGACAAACCCGCCCGTGATGAGCGGCCGCATGTAGCGGTAGAAGAACGTGAGGAGCAGCGTGGCGATGTGGTGCCCGTCCGAGTCGGCGTCCATCAGCAGGATCACCTTCTGGTAGCGGAGCTGCGAGAGGTCGAGCGCGTCGCCGAGGCCGCAGCCGAGCGCCTGTACGATGTTGGACAGCTCCTTGTTGTTCTGGACGCGCTTGAGTGTCGCCTGCTCGGCGTTGAGCACCTTCCCCCGTAGCGGTAGCACGGCCTGGTGCGCGCGGTCCCGCCCCTGCTTGGCCGACCCGCCCGCCGAGTCGCCCTCCACGATGAACAGCTCGCTCTCCGACGGCGAGTTGGATGAGCAGTCGGCCAGCTTGCCGGGCAGGTTGAGGCGCCGCTTGGCGCTGCTGCTGCTCCGTGCCCGCGAGGCCGCCGACCGGCTCGCCCGCCGCGCTTTCGCCGCCTGAATCACGCGAGTCGCAATGGCCTCGCCCGTCGAAGGATGATCGTTCAGGTACTGCTCCAGCTCCAGCCGCACCGTGCTGGAGACGAGCGAGCGCGCTGACGGATTGTTCAGCTTGTCCTTCGTCTGCCCCTGGAACTGGGGATCGACTAGAAAGAGGTTCACGATGCCGACGAGCCCCTCACGGATGTCATCCGCAACCACATCGAGCCGATGCGGGACGAGGTCGTGCGTGTCCAGGTACGTCCGCAACGCGGAGCGGACGGCGCTCTTCAGCCCCTGCTCGTGCGTCCCGCCGTCCTGCGTCGGGATGCCGTTCACAAACGTGTGCAAGTGCTCCTTCGGGGCCTCCGTCCACTGCAGTGCCACTTCGAGCCGATTCTCGCCGTCGAGGCTGCCGTCGCGCAGCACGAAGAGATCCTCATGGATCGGGCTGACCTGCAGCTCGTCGACGAGGTGCTCCAGGTACTCGGCGATGCCGCCTTCGTGATGATACGCGTACCGCTCGCCGTTGACCTCATCCTTGAAGATGATTTTGAGGTCGCGGTTCAGGTACGTCTTCACCTCCAGGTTTTCCTTGATCCACCCGACGTCGAACTCGACCGACTCGAAGATCTCCGGATCGGGCCGGAAGTAGATCGCCGTGCCGCTTCCGCGGACGGAGCTTTGGACTTTGTCGACCGACGATTGCGGGACGCCTCGTGCGTAGCGCTGCTCGTACTCCGCGCCGTCGCGCTTGACCGTGGCCACCATCTCTTCGGAGAGCGCGTTCACGACGGAGGCGCCTACGCCGTGGAGCCCGCCGGAGGTGATGTAGTTGTTCGAGTCGAACTTGCCGCCGGAGTGGAGCGTCGTGAGGATGAGCTCCACGGTCGGGATGCCTTTCTCCGGATGGTCGTCGACGGGGATGCCGCGGCCATTGTCGGAGACGGTCACGCTGTGGCCGTCTTCATGCAGAACGACATCGATCTGTGAAGCGTAGCCGTTCGTCGCCTCATCGACGGCGTTGTCCACCACTTCCCAGAGCAGATGGTGCAGGCCCGGCTTGCCCGTGCCGCCGATGTACATGCCCGGGCGCTTCCGGACCGGCTCCAGGCCTTCCAGGACTTGAATGTCTTTACCGGTGTAGGTCGTCTGTGCCATGCGTCTGTGCTACGTTGTAGGGAGTACGTCAGAAATCAGAGGGTAGGCGCGACCGAGGCGTCGGACGGCTGCGACCGGCCGAGCACGCCGCGTAGCGTCGCCACGAAATCGTCCGTCGTGACGGGCGTGGTGCGAGGACGCACGCGGTAGAGCCGGTGGCCCGCCGCCGCGATGATGCGATCCTTGAGCGCGTCTTTGGCTTGCCGATCGGGCGCGTCGTGATGACCGCTGTCCAACTCGAAAAAGTGAACCGGCCGGTAGTCGTCGTGCGGATCGAAGAGCACGCAATCGACAATGCCCTTGAAGAAGTAGGCCCGCTCGGCCTCCGAAAGGTAGTCTCGGATGGCCTCGAAATCGATGAGGCTGCTGAGCGCCACGTTGGGGTACGGCGTGTACGTCTGAAAGACGGTCCGCACCGCGTAGAAAAACGCCGCCTCCTGGTCGGACTTGAAGAGGCTCAGGCGGTGGGTGGCCTCAGTCGCCGGCGACGTCACGCTCACGTGCACGCGATCTCGCGCGGGATGGTCGACCTCCACCCGACGCGGCTCAAGGGCGACCCGAGCGGAGTCAGACTCCAGGGCCGCAACGAGCGACGCACACGGCTCGCGATCGGGGCAGAAGCGGGCGTACTGCCGGGCGGTGCGCTCGTGGCCAGCGTCCAGGTGCCACTCGACGAGCCGCACGACGAGCATCGCAAACCGGTCGTCGTCCAGCCGGTAGATGCCGCCGCTGTGCAGCAGGATGAACCGCTCCAGCACCTCGGCCTGCTCGACGTCCAGCGCGCCATCCTCGAGGTCGGCAAAGAACGCCTGCTCGAACGTGGCGAGCGCCCGCTGCACGAGATCGTCCTGCGCCGCGGCCTGCGGGTGGGCGTGGATGAGCGCCAGCAGCGCGGGCCAGTCCTGCGCGTGCGTCAGTTGGTAAATGCGTTCGTGGTCGAGCATGAGTAGTTAGCGCTCTGATGCGGAGAATGCCACGTTGAATGGCTCACTGTCAGAGGTTGAATAGTTGAGCTTTTCAAATCCGATGACGTTGCCGGCTCGATTCTTCATCAACACGATCTCGTCACCTGTCTCCTCAAAACTATACTCTTGTTCCGGATCGGTCAATTGGGCCATACCTGTTTGCCTTCTTTGATTGCAGCTTTGGGATAGGTCGTGATGAGAAAGCCATCGCCCTCAAGCACCAATGGCACTCAGCAGTTTATTTGAATCCGAAGGGTTGAGATGGACATGACCTGAAGCCACTCCGCGTAGTTTACTCGGTTGTCAAATGCCATTTTCCATCGGTCGAGTCGATCATCCCTTTGCGTTTTAAACTTTGCTGCGCGTTTCGCACTTGGTGCTTCCAGGATTTTCCAAAACGATCTCCATTAATGACCAATTCCTCGTCATCATCGCAAAGGTCGGGAAGCAGCTGCTGGACTTTCGGGTGAATTGCCCGCGTTGCTGCCGGACCGTCCGACAAGACGTAGAGCACGGCTTCTGAAAAGGTTTCCTGTGCGGATCGTTCACCAACGAGTGTTTCGGAGAACGTTCGGCCTGCATTGGCAAGCGCACTTCGAAATGCTTCCTCCACCTCCTTCGAGGCTGATCTTTGTCGACGACGGTGCTCTGTTGCAAGATGGTCGACTGTCGCGGAAAGCTCTGCAATGTTTTCCTTCCGGACTTCGCTACCAAGACGAGCATACGCTCTCACATCCGCGATGACCTGTTGGACCAGCGACGACTTCGTCAAAGCAACGCCGTATTCAAAGTTTGAGTCCAGCGCCGAAGTCGTCAGGTTCGCCGAACCGACGACAGCGCGCGACTCGTCGAAAACGTAAATCTTGGCGTGCAGACGCGGGAGTGTGAACACCTCGGACGACGCTGAAACGTTCGCCCGTACCTCCAGAGCCCCGACGTTCAACGCTCCAGCCAACACGCTTTCCACATTCAGACTAGTGAGTGTGCGAACGGAGACTTCATTTTTTTGCTCTGTCAGTTTCCTACGCACCGTTTCGGCTTCACGCTTTGTGATGTAAGGCGCTACGATCATGAGGCGATAGCGAACGCTACGGAGAGCCTGCTCGAAGTCATCAC
>JAAAPH010000493.1 GCA_009908415.1 Bacteroidota bacterium | reverse complement strand
GACCATCCACTACCTCCAGAATGCATCCGACCTGGAGATTAAGATGGCCCAGGGCTCGAAGCCGGGCGAGGGCGGGCACCTGCCGGGTGGCAAAGTCAACGAGCTTATTGCGCGGACGCGCTACACCACGCCCGGGGTCGGGCTCATCTCGCCGCCGCCGCATCACGATATCTATTCGATTGAGGACCTCGCGCAGCTCATCCACGACCTCAAGTGCGCCAACCCGGAGGCCGACGTGCACGTGAAGCTCGTTTCTGAGGCCGGGATCGGCGTCATCGCGGCGGGCGTGTCGAAAGCGAAAGCCGACGCCGTGCTCATCAGCGGCCACTCGGGCGGGACGGGCGCGTCGCCCAAAACCTCCATCAAGTCGGCCGGTCTGCCGTGGGAGTTGGGACTCGCCGAAGCCAACCAGGTGCTCCGCGCCAACCGCTTGCGCTCCCGCATCCGCGTTCGGGCCGACGGCGGGTTCAAGACCGGGCGCGACGTGGCCGTGGCGGCCCTGCTCGGCGCCGAGGAGTACGGGTTTGGCACGGCGCCGCTCGTCACGCTCGGCTGCATCATGCTGCGCAAGTGCCACTGCAACACGTGCTCGGTGGGCATCGCCACGCAGGACCCGGAGCTGCGAAAGAAGTTTGCTGGCACGCCGGAGCACGTCATCCGCTACTTGCGGTTCGTGGCGCAGGAAGTACGGGACATCATGGCGTCGCTCGGCTTCCGCACCATGGATGAGATGATTGGACGGGCCGATCGGCTCACGCCCACGGCCACCGACCATCCGAAGGCGCGACAGCTCGACCTGTCGACGCTGCTCCACTGCCCGGACTCGCCCGACGATCCGCGCCGGACGCAGGCGCAGAACCACAAACTGGACGAGCAGCTCGATACCGCGCTCATCGAACAGATGGAACCGGCCCTGCGGGACGGCACATCGGTTCACATCCAGCTGCCGATCCGCAACCGGAACCGGACGGTGGGTGCGATGGCGAGCGGCGTGCTGGCCACTCGGTGCGGCCTCGACGGCCTGCCGGACGACACCGTGCAGGTTCACTTCCGCGGGACGGCCGGGCAGAGCTTTGGCGCGTTCCTCGCCCGAGGCTTGACCTTCCGGCTCGACGGCGAGGCGAACGATTACATCGGCAAGGGCCTATCGGGTGGCAAACTCATCCTCCGCACGCCCGACGAGGCCGGATATGTCGCCGCCGACAACGTGATCACCGGCAACGTGGCTCTCTACGGCGCCACGAGCGGCCAGGCGTACGTGAACGGCCGCGCCGGCGAGCGCTTCGCCGTCCGCAACTCCGGTGCGATGGCGGTGGTCGAAGGCGTGGGCGATCACGGCTGCGAGTACATGACCGGCGGCGCGGTCGTGGTGCTGGGCGCGATCGGGCGAAACTTTGGAGCGGGAATGAGCGGCGGCGAAGCCTATCTGCTGAACGAGACCGGGGACGCGGCCGCTCGCGTCAACCGTGATATGGTGGGCGTCCAGCCGCTTGCAGACGAGCGCGACCGCCGTCTCGTACGTCGCCTCATCGAAAACCACTACACCTACACCGGAAGCGATAAAGCCGGCCACATCCTGGACCACTGGGATGATTACGCGGATCGCTTCGTGAAGGTGATGCCGCACGCCTATGCCCGCGTACTTGACGAGCGGATGCGGCGGGGCGAGGACCTGCGGGTCGACCTTCCGCCCCGGCCCCCTCAGGGCGACCTTCTCCCACCAAATGGACGCGACCTATGCCCCGAGAGAACCATCCCGATGGATTCCTGAAGCATCGCCGTGCGCCTATCGGAAAGCGGCCGCCCGCTGTGCGGGTACGGGACGTCGACGAGGTCTGGGCGCCCGACTGGGACGATGAGCACCTGCGCACGCAGGCCGAGCGCTGCGTCGATTGCGGCGTGCCGACGTGCATGAGCGGCTGCCCCATCGGAAACATCATCCCAAACTGGAATGACCTCGTCTACCGCAGCGACTGGAAGCAGGCGCTGGAGGAGCTGCACGCGACGAACAATTTCCCCGAGTTTACGGGCTACACGTGCCCCGCTCCCTGCGAAGACACGTGCGTGCTGGCGGCCAACGACGACGCCGTGGCCATCAAGAGCATCGAACGCGCCATCGTGGACCGCGGCTGGGAGGAGGGCTGGATCACGCCGCAGCCGCCCACGCGGCGCACCGATTACCACGTGGCCGTCGTGGGGAGCGGCCCGGCCGGGCTCGCCGCCGCGCAGCAACTCAACCGGGCCGGCCACCGCGTGACCGTCTTCGAGCGCGACGAGACGCCAGGCGGTCTCATGCAATATGGCATCCCCGACTTCAAGTTTGCCAAGCACCGGGTCGAGCAGCGCATCCAGCAGCTCCGGGACGAGGGCATCCGGTTCGCCACGAACACCGACGTGGGCACAGACGTCACGCTCGATGACCTGCAGCGCGGCTTCGACGCCACGTGCCTCGCCATTGGCGCGCAGCACCACCGGGACTTGACGCTGCCTGGGCGCGACCTCGACGGCATCCGCTTCGCCATGGACTATCTGCCGGAAGAGAACCGTCGGCAGGCGGGCCAACGCGTGCGGGGCGTGACCGCAGAAGGCAAGAACGTCGTCGTTCTCGGCGGTGGAGACACCGGCGCCGACTGCGTCGCGACGGCGCACCGGCAAGGGGCCCGGCAGGTCGTGCAGATCAGCATCAACCCGCGCCCGCCGGAAGACCGGCCATCGGATAACCCGTGGCCCGCCCAGCCGCAAACCTATCGGAAGACGTACGCACAGGAGGAGGGCGGCGAGGAGGCCTTCAGCATCAACACCCAAGCCTTCCTGGACACCGACGGCGACGGCCGCGTGGATGCGCTGCAGGCTGAGCATGTCGACTGGACGTACGACCGCACCGGCCGCCGCGTCGACAAGACGGTGGTCGAATCCGACGTGCGCATCCCGGCCGATCTCGTGCTGATTGCCATCGGGTTTGCCGGTCCGGAGCCGCAACTGCCGGAGGCGTTCGGCGTCGACCGCGCCCCGGACGGGACCATCCAGACCAACGATGCGATGATGACGTCCGTGGATGGTCTCTTCGCCGCGGGGGATGCGACGCGCGGGGCGTCACTCGTCGTATGGGCCATTGGCGAGGGCCGCGACGTCGCCCGGCAGATCGACCGATATCTCACGGGCCGCTCCGACCTGCCGGCCAGCGTGCGCACGTCCAACCCGGCGTTTGACGCCCGGGCTTAGGGCCTCCCCTCATTACGAAGTAGTCGTTCCGCCCCGCTGAGGATGAGATGCCTCGGCGGGGCTTTTTGGTATGCCCCCTGGCGGGTCGGGGTGGTGCGGGACGGGTGTAACGAGCCCGGCGGCGCGCCACACACACCACCGACCATGCGCGATACGGCGCAGGTTGTGCCCTTGCATTCGCGCGTTCATCACAAATCGAGAGGTAGATGATGATAACGACCAGGATCGTTCGACGACTGTCCGTAGCACTGCTCGGGGTGGGAGTGGCACTCGTGGGGATGGGCCTCCCGGCGGCTCAGGCCCAAAACCAGAGCGCCCAGCAGCAGCGGATGGTGCAGCAGCTCCAGGCCATGACGCAGGCCGACGGATACTTGGAAGCGCATCGTGACGTGGAGCAGCCGCTCCAGCTGTTGGGTGGGCCCATCCAGTTCACCATCGAGCAGCAGAGCGGCGGCGTCTTCGTGGCGCTGCCGGCCAACCGGGAGCTGGACCCCGACGTGTTTGGTACCCCGGCGAAGCCACGCGCCTTTGCGGGCACGCCAGGCATGACGGGCGTTCCACCGGCCTTTCGGGCGACCACCGATGACCAGTACACGCAGGTCCAGCGAAAGACGCCGTTCGGCGACGAATTCATCGCGATGGCCAATGCGCAGATGACGCTGGAAGCCACCGACGCCACGGCCACCGACGCGGCCAACACCGAGGATGAGGTGCAATTTCAGGCCCGCTGGGAGGACAAGCAAGGCAACACGTACGAAGTGCGGTGCTGCGCTATGTTGGCCACTCACGGCGTCGAGTTTCCCACCTTCGGTGGCGTCGTCACAAACCACATCCTGCACGGGTTCAGTGGGGTGGGGACGCCACTCATGCCCACGGAATACACCTACGCCGCCTTCTGGGGGATGGGCGAAGTGCGGAAGAACGGGGAGGTCGTGGACAAACCCCGCATCGTGCACGGCATGCTGACCGAGTACGTCCGCACGGAAGGGTATCAGTTGGCCACCGACAGCGAGGTGACGCCTACGCGTCGCCACTTCCACCTGATGGTGGCGCCTTTCATGCCCGTGCAGGGGGAGCACAAGTTCAAGCACCAGAACGTAAAGACCGGCTTCACGCTGCCGAACGGCATGGAGCTTCCGTTCTGGCACGTCATGTTCGAGAATCTCGAAATCAACAGTCAGCGCCATGAGTAACCCCGAATACGCTTATCGCCTGCGCCCGTCGACCCGTTTCGTGGCGGCGGGCGCGGGGGTTGTCGCACTGCTTCTGTTGGCCGGCGCGGTCTCCATGACCGGGGCCGCTTCAGTGCCGGAGGCGCCCCGCGCGGTAGCTGCAGAAGTAGAGATGACCAACACGCTCACATTTACCCCCGGCAGCGTCACCGTCGAGGTTGGCGAGACCGTGCGATGGACCAACACTTCGGTGATCGTCCACACGGTGACGGCGGATCCGGCCGAGGCGACCATGGAGGGCAGCGTGCAGCTTCCGGAGGGCGCCGAGGCCTTCGACTCAGGCACTATGGATCCGGAGGCCACGTTCGAGCACACGTTCGAGACGCCCGGCACGTACACCTACTTTTGCATTCCGCACGAGGGGGTCAAGATGCGTGGCACGGTCGTCGTGGAGCCTGGGACGTAAGGGCGGTGACCTGAGCGGGGACAATAGAGAGCACCGCCGCCTCGGTTTGTTGGACAACGCCCTGTGAAGTTTCATTTAAGGTAAGGGCTGGTGTGCGGGCCCAACTGCATCACCGTGATCTTCGACTATCACGAAGGAGGCATCTCATGAGCACGTTTCAGAAAGCGGTTCGCTGGCTCGACCAAAACAAGGACTTCGCGCTCGACCTCGTGCGAACCTACCTTGGGGTCGGGCTGTTCGTGCGCGGCATTCTATTCATGGGCGACGTGGGGCTTTCGGTCGAGGAATTGATGGGGAGTGCGGAGCTGTCGTACGCGTCGGCCGCGCTGATGCATTACGTGACGCTCGCGCACCTGGTGGGCGGCGCGTTTCTCGCCATCGGGCTCCTCACCCGGATCGCTGCGCTCGTGCAGGTGCCGATCCTGTTCGGCGCGGTGTTTCTAGTGCATCTGCAGGGTGGGCTCCTCACAGCCGACCAGTCGCTCGAATTTGCGGCGCTGGTGCTGTTTCTACTCATCGTGGTCACCCTATTTGGGCCCGGGCGCTGGTCGGTGGACCACTATATCTTCGTGCGCGAGGAGCCGTCCGAACTCGACAAGATGGTCGCGCGGATGTTCGAGGAAGTGCCGGAGGAATACGGAGAAGGGCCCTCGATGGCGGAGGAGCCGATCGGAGCCGGCGTGCAGGCGGGGGCCACCGAGGTTGCTGCACCGGTGGCCACGGAAACCTGCGATTGTGGCAATGACATCCATCATCCGCGGGTCACGGCTGAGCCGCGCTACGGCGCCTTTTCGGCGCTACGCTTCCTGCTTGGCATCTCCGCGCCGGTCAAGGAAGTCGTGTTCTGGTGCGAGAAGTGCGACACGGTGATCAAGCGCACGCGCGATCCGGAGGTGCTGCGCCGGTACCGCTGGCATACGTCCTGACTGGGCAGCGGGACGGTTCGGGGCTCGGTCGCGTCAATCGTCCAGGGACAGCTCGTCAATGCGCAACTCGGCGTGTTCGAGCCGTTCCAGGCAGTACCGCGCGAGCGCTGTCCCTTCTTCGTACGAGGACAGTGCTTCTTCGAGCTCGGGCGTCTCGTCTTCCAGCGCGTCCACGATGTCTTCCAGGCGACGAAGAGCCTGTTCAAACGTCAGGTCGTCAAGGGCCGGGCCGTCGTCAGACATAGGGGAAGGCATGCGATTCTAAGGGATAGACTATCGATACTACAGGGCCCTTCGATGAGGTGCAACGGGCCCCCGCGGATTTTCATACAGATTGGTTGAATCGATGGTGGATGGTTACCGGCGGAATCCGCACTTTGCAGACGGGCTGGATGGACCAGCCCTCATCGACCTCAGCGGATCAAACGACGGCGAATCATGGATTTAGGACTGACCGACCACGTTGCAATCGTCACCGGCGCGAGCCGCGGCATCGGTAAAGGCATCGCGCTCCGCCTCGCGGAGGAAGGGTGCCACATTGCCATCTGCGCCCGCGGCGAAGAGGCGCTCGAAGCGGCGGCCGACGAGATCGAGGCGCACGGTGTAGCGTGCTTGGCGCTGCCGATGGACGTCACCGAGGAGGGCGAACCGGAACGGCTCGTCGCAGAAACGGCGGAGCGCTTTGGGCAAATCAACGTAATCGTAGGCAACGTGGGTGGCAACCGGCGCGGCCAGTTCGAGGATCTCAGCGATGACGACTGGGAGTTCATCCTCGACCTCAACTTCAAGTCGCACATCCGCACGAGCCGGGCCGCGATCCCGCACCTGCGTGAGGCGGGCGGTGGGGCCATCTGCTACATCACGTCCATCTTTGGGCGTGAGCTGGGCGGGGCCGGGTTGTCCGCATACAATTCCACGAAGTCGGCGCTCATCAGCCTCAGCAAGGTGATGGCGCAGGAACTCACCCCCGAGGGCATTCGCGTCAACAGCGTGGCGCCGGGGTCCATCCGCTTTCCAGGGGGCAGCTGGGACCGGCGTATGAAGGAGCAGCCCGAGAAGATGAAAGCCTTCATCGCCGAGAATCTGCCCATCGGGCGCTTCGGGCGCGTGGAAGAGGTGGCCGACACGGTCGCGTTCCTCGTCTCCGAGCGGGCGAGCCTCGTGACGGGCGCCTGCCTCAACGTGGACGGCGGCCAGTCGCACTCGCTCATCTGAGTGCCGTGGCGGAGGGCGCCCGCCGGGTGGGCGGTCGAAACCCACCCGCCGGCACGCGTTATTCGAACCGGACGAGGGTCACCTTCAGGCGCCGCTGCTGCGCCTGGGCGCGCCGCCACTGCACCAGAATGGGGCTCTGGTAACGACCCTGCACGATGGTGCCTTGTCCGTTGGCCTCGTCCTCGCTCACCAGTAGGCTGACTGAGCGCTTCATGCGGAGGAAGTGCTCGGCCGGGACGGCGAGAAACTTGTTGATGACGCGTTCGATGAGCGACTCGCTCAGGCCGAGCGTGTCGAGGAACGCATTGACGACGCGGACGAGGTCGTACTTTGCGTAATTTTTTGCTTTATCGGGGATGGAGCCAGGCTCGCGCAGCATATTGCGCCCCTTCCGGGCCATGAACCGGAGCGGATCGTGGAGAACCTCGGCCAGGTCGTGCTTCATGAGCAGCGTCTCGTACTCGTTGACGGTGAGGCCGGCGTGGCGTTCCTCGGAGGGCAGCTCAATGTCTACACGCCCCTTCGAGATGCCGTAGCGCGCCAGCAGCTCGTGCAATTGGTCGAACAGGCCCAGGCGGGGGTCGCGCAGGCTGACCGAGTCGGTCGCATGGTTAGAGACGGGCACGGTCAACTCCACCTGCTCCAGCGGCAGCTCATCATTAAATCCGATGACCGTGGTCCGGCGGCGGCGCGGCTCGTTATTGTGATCGCGGTTGACGCCGTCCAGGTCGATAAAGTAGACGGGCCGCTGCGGATTGATCGTGTACGTGACGCAGTTCTCGACGCCCGCTCCGATGAAGGTCAGATGTGAATCCGCGTTCCGCGGCTCGGTGCGCCGCTGCTCCGGGCTGAGCTCCGTGCGCAGGTGCATCTGGTCGTGCCGGTAGTCGGCACCGGGGGGGAAGAGCTCCTGGAAAAGCTCGAAGTAGTCCTGTACCGAGTCTTGGCACTGGCCGAGGCGGTCGCAGAGGCTTTCCTCCAAAAATCCCGCCGTGGTGTGGTGGGAGCAGTAGAGGGCTTGGCGGTAGCGCGACAGGAAGTCGGCGGCTTCCTGGCGAACGTGTTGGTTGACGTCGATGATGTCCAAGCGATGTTCTGGCGTGAGCTCCAGCTCAATTTCGCTCGGAGGAGCCATAGTGGAGGAAGGGAGAGCCATAACGGAAGGGGGTTGCGAATGCCCGGCGTGCGGCCACCGTGTGCAACGGTGGAGGGCCGCGCCGCAAGGGCGGAGTGAAATCCGATGCGAGGTACCAAAACAAACCCTGGCAGTTCCGCACAGGGCGGGGCGAGGGGCGCCCATGCGGAAGTCAGGTGTCGGGCGGTGGCGTGGTGGACGGGGTGATCCGGGCCGGACGGTCCGCGTCGAGGAAGCGGAGGACCACGTCGTCGCCTGCGTCCAGGGTGCGGGCGCGGCGGACAGGGGCGCCCTCCCGCTCGATGAGGGCATACCCGCGGCGGAGGGGCCCCTCGGGGTCGAGCGCTTGCAGTGGGCTCCGGAGGCGCTCCAGGCGCGTGCGGTGGCGCTCTACGAGCCGGTCGCCCGCACGGCCCAGCCGATCGCTGAGATGATCGATGGCTTGCCGGTGCTGATTCAACCGGTGGATGGGCGCATGAAAAGCCCGTGAGCCTACGAGGTACTCGACGCGCTGCCGCCGCTCGCGCATCAGGCCGGTTACCCGCTCGTGAAGCCGATCGTAGAGCGCCTGCACCTGCATCTGGAGGTCGCGGCGCTCCGGCACGGCGATCTCAGCCGCCATAGACGGGGTCGCCGCGCGCGTGTCAGCAACCAGGTCGGCGATGGACACGTCCGTCTCGTGCCCCACGGCGCTAATAATGGGCAGATCAGACGCCGCTATGGCGCGCGCTACGACTTCCTCATTGAACGACCACAGGTCTTCCGTCGACCCCCCGCCGCGTCCGACGATCAGCACCTCGGGTCGGTGCGCATGGCCGTCGTGCAAATCATTGAAACGGGCGATGGCATCGGCGATGGCTCGCGGCGCATCCAGGCCTTGGACGGGGACGGGGCAAAGCACCACCCGGGCCGCTGGAAACCGCCGCTCGAGAATAGAGAGGATGTCGTGCAGGGCAGCCCCTTGGCCGGAGGTGACGATGCCAATCGTTTCGGGAAACGTGGGCAACGGCTGCTTGCGCGCGTCGTCGAACAGGCCGTCCTCGTCAAGTTGGCGTTTGAGCTCCTCGAAGGCTTCCTGCAGCGCCCCTTTGCCGGCCCGGCGCATGGACTGAACCATCAGTTGCAGGTCCCCGCGCCGTTCGTAGATGGACGCGTCGCCGTGGAGCTGGACCTGTATCCCATCCTGCGGCTCGAAAAAGACGTACTTGGTCAGGTGCCGCCACATCACGCAGCTAATCTGCGCATCGCCGTCCTTCAGCGTAAAGTAGCAGTGTCCCGAGGCGGCGCGGCTGAAATTCGACAGTTCGCCTTCCACCCACACGTCGCTGTACGCATCTTCCACCACGCGCGTGAGCCCCCCAATGAGGTCACTTACGCTGAGGATGGAACGGTCTTTCGTTTCGTCGGGAGGACGCATTCACGGTGGACGAGCAGTTTCAATAGCGTTCTAAAAGTCCGGCACGCGCAACGTAGTTGCAAGCAAGGGGGGAGGCAACAGTGAGTTAGTGGCCTATTGGGGGATATTTGTTAAGAGACCGTAAAAGTTTGCGCCCGATCATCGGATCGCAGCGGGCGGTGGGTGGAAGGGGCCGTGTCGGGCACAAGCCGTATCGTCTCGCGTGTACACATGCGTGTGATGTCCCCCGTTCACGCTTTCATCAACGACCTCGCTGCTCTCATGTCCGATACGACGCCCATTCGCGTTCAGTTTGTTTGCTTGGGCAACATCTGTCGCAGCCCATTGGCCGAAGCCGTCTTCCGCGACCAGGTGGAGCAAGCCGGCCTGGATGCCCATTTCGAGATCGAATCGTCGGGAACCGGCGACTGGCATGTCGGCGAGCAGGCGGACCGGCGCATGCGCGAAACCGCGGCCCAGCACGACGTCCCGCTCGACGGGCACCGCGCATCCCAATTCGGCGCCGACGATTTGGAGGCGTACGATCACATCTTTGTGATGGATAAGGACAACTTGCACGACGTGCTCTACTTCGACGACGACGATGAGCACAACGGCAAGGTCCGGCTCTTTCGCGAGTTCGACCCCGAGCCGGGCGACTTCCAGGTGCCGGATCCCTACTTCGGCGGACAAGATGGCTTCGAAACCGTCTATCAGATCGTGAATCGGACGGCGAAGGCGTTGCTCGATCGGCTCATCGAGGCGCACAACCTGCCGGCGCAGGCGACGCAATAGCCGCGTTGTACTGCATTGCCCCTTCAAAGGAAATCGGACGCCCCAAGCTGGTCATGAATTTACCCGACGCGCTGACCGCGGCTCTGAGCGACGCAGTGGGGGCCGCGGTGACTTCCGTGGCCGCCGTAGGGGGAGGATGCATTGCGAACGCCTGCCGCGTGGAAACAGAGGCCCGCTCTTATTTTCTGAAATGGGGGCGCGGCGATGTCGCCGAGACGTTCCCGGCCGAGGCAGCCGGGCTGAAGACCCTTGCGGCGGCCGACAGCCCCCTGGTCGTGCCGGAGGTGATTGCCCGACAGCCGGCTTCGGACGAGACCCCGGCGTTTCTGGTGACCGAGTGGATCAACTCGGGCCGTAAGGGACTCCATTTCTGGTCCTCCTTTGGAGAGGGTCTGGCGGCTCTCCACGAGCACACGGGCGATCAGTACGGCTTCGACCGGGACAATTTCATCGGGCGGCTTCCCCAGAAGAACGCGTCGGCGCGGACGTGGCCGCGCTTCTTCCGCACGCAGCGCTTGGTGCCGCAAGTCGACATGGCGCGCGAGCGCGGACGCTGGCAGGCTGAATGGGATGCGCCGATCGAGACGCTGTACCGGCGCCTGCCGGACCTGCTCCCCGCACAGCCCGATCGCTCCGTCCTCCACGGGGATCTCTGGAGCGGCAACTTCATGGTGACGGCGATCGGCGACGTCGCCCTCGTGGACCCTGCCGTCTACTACGGCCACCGCGAAACCGATCTCGCCATGACGGAGCTCTTCGGAGGGTTTGATGAGGCCTTTTACACGGCCTATCGCGAGGCCTATCCGCTGGAGCCGGGCTACGAGGAGCGGCGCGATATCTACAACTTGTACCACCTGATCAACCACCTCAATCATTTCGGTGGGCGCTACGCGAGCTCGGTCGATGCTACGCTTCGGGCCTTTGCCTGACGCACTTCCGCAAGCGCCCCGGTGGGGGGGGCAGAAAAGAGCGGCGGACCCGGGATGGGAGGGCCTCTCGGTTTATGGTGTGTGGCGGCTGGTCGATAACCCCGTCGCACGCTTTCAAACTAGCGCGTTGCCACCCGTCGCCGGCGCAGCGTCGCAAGAAGGCCAGAATGGTCTGCGAGTCCGCTCGGGCCGCGGACGAGTGATCTCGCACGGAAATTGCTGCAGTTTCCATGATCAGTCCCGTAGTCCCATCACTCTTGCCGGTAGCCATTCTTCATGCCGGACTGGCGCCATACATCTGAAGACGACTTTTTTTCGCAGGCGGCTGTGAAGGCCCGGCGAGATATCCTGAACCGGTATGCGGTCTACGGCACTCCGCCCGAGCCGGCTTTCGATCGCATCGTGCGCCTGGCCCGTCGCGTGTGTGACGTGCCGGTAGCCCTGCTCTGCTTCGTCGACGAAGCCGAGCAGTGGTGCAAAGCCGCAGCGGGAGTGGACCTGGCCGCGGCGGCGCTGCCCGTCAATCCGCTGCACCAGGCTGCCCTCCACGCCGAGGAGGCCACGGTCGTTGCCGACGCGCAAGCGGATCCTGGTTTCGCCGACGACGTGTTGGTCCAGCGCGCCGGCGCTCGCTTCTTTGCCGGGGTTCCGCTGCACGCGCCGGAAGGACGCCGCATCGGGGTGCTGAGCATCGCGGACACGGCCCCGCGCACCGGCTTCGGGCGCGCCGACCGGCAGGCGCTTTGCGACTTGGCTGCGACCCTCACCCTCACGCTTGAGCGTCGAAAGGACAGCGACGAGCAGGTCCGCACCAAGGCGGCCCTCAAGCGCAGCCGCGCCCTGCTTCAGGAGACGCAACGCATTGCCGAGGTGGGGGGATGGGAGATGGATCTCGTGAACGAAACGATGTCGTGGACGGACACCGTGTACGACATTATCGAGGCGCCGCGGGACATGTCGCTTACGCCGCAGACGGTGCTTTCGTATTATGCGCCGGCCGATCGGCCGCGCGTGCAGGCCGCGGTCCAAGCGGCCATGGATCACGCGGAGCCCTTTGAGCTTGAGGTAGAGGTTACGACCGGGGCCGGCAACTTCCGGTGGGTGCGGCTCATCGGGGAGCCTCAAGAGGACGACGGCCGGGTGGTGCGCGTTACCGGAACGGTCCAAGACGTCACCGAGCGGCGGGAAGCCGAAGAGGCACTCCATGAGGAGCGGGACCTGCTGGATCGCATCATGGCCACCAGCGTCGCTGCACTCGCCGTGGTGGACACGGCCGGTCAGGTCGTTTTTGCCAACGAACGGGCCGAGGAGGTGCTAAACCTGAAGCGCGCCGACATCCAGGGGAGTCCGTACCGGGAGCTGGCGTGGCGGGTCACGGATGCGCAGGGCAACCCCCTGGAGCCCGACGAGCTCCCGTTTCGGCAGGTGTTGCAAACCGGCGACTCCGTCTTCGGCGTCGAGCATGCCATGGTGGCCGAAGACGGGGAGCGGCGGCTCCTCTCCATCAACGGCGCTCCGCTTACCGACGAAGACGGGCGCGTCGTGCGTGTGGTCCTTTCCATCGAAGACATTACCAAGCAGCGCGAGGCCCAGGCCGCCTTGAAGCAGGCCAAGCGCGAGGCCGAAGACGCCGCACGCTCAAAGTCCGAGTTTCTCGCCAACATGAGCCACGAGATTCGCACGCCGATGAACGGCCTCATCGGCATGACCAGCCTCTTGCTCGACACCGACCTCGACGCGGAGCAGCGGGAGTATGCCGAAACCATTCGAACGAGCGGCAACACGCTCCTCGCGCTCATCAACGATGTCCTGGACTTTTCGAAGATCGAGGCGGGGGAGTTGGAGCTTGAGGAGCAACCATTCTTCATCGATCAGTGCGTGGAGGAGGCCATCACACTCGTCGCCTCGAAGGCCTCCGAGAAGGGCCTTGAACTCGTGTACTGGGTCGATGATCACGTCCCGGAACGCGTGCGAGGCGACGTGACCCGGGTCCGCCAGGTGCTCCTCAACCTGCTGTCAAACGCGGTTAAGTTCACGGAGGAGGGAAGCGTCGAAGTCCGCGTGCAGACCGTAGGGCCTGACGCCCCCACCCCGGGCGATGACTTCGAACTGGCCTTCGCCGTCAAGGATACAGGCATCGGGATCTCTGGCGAGCAACAGGACCGGCTCTTCGAATCGTTTGCGCAGGCCGACTCATCGACGACACGCAAATACGGCGGGACGGGGCTGGGGTTGGCCATCAGCAAGCGCCTCACCGACATGATGGGGGGCGAGATCACCGTGACCAGCGAGGAGGAGGTGGGGTCGACGTTCACCTTTGCCGTGGAGGTCCAAGCGCTGGCTTCCGACAGCGGGACCGATCGCCCATCATCCATCCTGGCAGGGCGTCGGGCGCTGGTCGTCGAGGACCATGAGGCCAGTCGAGATGCGATCACGAAATACCTGCGCCGGTGGGGCATCACCGTGGATGCCGCCCCTACGGCGCGCGAAGGGCTCGCTCGGTACCGAGACGCGCACTACGACGTCGTGCTGCTCGACTACGGGCTTACGCGGACCAATGGGGTGGCGTTAGCCCGTCGCCTGCGGGCGGTCGACAGCGAACTGGAGCGCCCGTCGGCGCCCGCTTTGCTGCTCACCATGCTCCAGGAAAACGCCCGGAGCCGGTCGAGCATGGAAGCGCCCAATCTGGCATCTCGCATTACGAAGCCGATCCGCCCGCGAGGGCTCCGTCGGCGCCTCGCTCATCTGCTCGAGTATGGCGAGCAGCACTTGCACGAGCTCGACAAAGAAGAGTCGGCGTTCGAGAGCGACCTCGGCGAGCGGCACCCGCTGCGCATTCTGCTGGCGGAAGACAACGTGGTCAATCAAAAGGTGACGCGCCGCCTGCTGCGGCAGTTGGGCTACCGGGTCGACGTCGTGGCCAATGGGATCGAAGCCATCGAGGCGGTGCGGCGGCAGCCGTACGATCTGGTGCTCATGGACGTGCAAATGCCCGAGATGAACGGGCTTGAGGCCACCCGACGCATCCGCACCACGGACGCGATTCAGCAGCCCCGCATTGTGGCCATGACGGCGGCGGCTACGCGCGGCGATCAGCAAGAGGGCCTCGATGCCGGCATGGATGACTATCTCCTGAAGCCGGTAGAGGTGCAGAATCTAATGAACGTGCTGAAGGCCACCAAGCGCCAGGACGATCCCGCTTCGTCCTCCGGGACCTCACCCGCCACGGCCACCGAGGCGTCCGCTCCCTCCCATCGCGGCATCGACACCGATGCGTTTGAGAATTTTCAGGCTGAGGTGGGCGACGACTGGGGGTTCGTCCGCGAACTGATCGACGATTACATCCAGAGCGCCCGCGAGGCCATCGACACCCTGGAACGGTTTACGCACGTGATGGGGACCGATGCCGCCGACTCTTCCATTCCGGCCGATGAGATCGAGCGCGCCGCACACAGCCTCAAAGCATCCAGCGAAACGATCGGCGCCGTCGCGCTCGGGACCACATGCGAGCGTATCGAAGCGCTGGCTCATCGTGGGGCGCTCGACGAGGCACTCGACCTCGTGCCGCGCCTGATCGAGCAGTTCGATCAGGCCGAGCACGACTTGACCCTTCTCCGCGACCAGCAACCGTCGTAAGCCGCCGCGAGAGCTCGGAAAAGAATTCCGTAATCACCACGAGGGGTGAACATTTTGCCCCATGGCCCGCGTCACGCCTGTACGCCGCGCGCAGCATACCATCCGCTACGAGGACGCAGCGACCGAATTCAACCGAATAATGAGGGACCAAGATGGGATTGATGGGCTGGATTCGCCACACATTTCGGGAAGAGCCCGCTGAGAAGGCTACGGCATCGGAGGGCGCCACAGAAACGGGGGAGGATACCGTTTTTGAGGAGGAGGTGGAACAAAGTTTGTCGGCTGCAGAGGGCGAGAAGAGGCCCGCTCCTCGCTCGTCCGCAAACGCCCCTACATCGTCGAAATCAACCCCCCGGCCGCGCCGCGCTGATCCATCTCTTCATTCACGCACCGTTCCTATGACCACGCATACGTTCCCCAGCCTCATCGAAAGCCACAACACGGAGCTCGAAAACGTCGCGCTCGACCTCGTGCATGGGCTCAAGATTTACGAGGATGACACCGGGTATATCATTGGTGACCTCGCGCTTTCGGAGGGGGCCTCGCCCTACAAGGCCGTCAACAGCTCGCCCGAAGACCTGGACTACCGCCTGCTCGCGCGGGCCGGTCTCCTGGTCGCGACCGAGGGCGAGCAGGAGCCGGTCACGATCACGGTCGGCTTCCCGTACTCGACCTATCAGCGCAACCGCGACCTGGCCGTCGACTTCTTTAGCGAGGCGCACAACATCCAGCACGACGCGGCGACGTACGGCGGCGGCGGCCGCAAGAACGAGTACGTGCGCGTGGACCGGATCGAGGTGCTCCCCGAAGTGCTTGGCTGCATCATCGCGGCGCGTAACAACGAGGAGTACCGCCGGCACGATGCGCTCTTTATGGGCAGCCTCGGCTACGGCACGTTCGAAGCGTGCCTCTCGACCCGTGGCGGCGTCGTGCAGCGGACGACGGTCAGTTGTCAGGGCATCCGCTACGCCGTCGATATCACCATGCGTGAGCTCGAAAAGAAGCATTACCTGGATCTGCGCACCGAGCACCAGTTCGACATCAGCTTCCAGAAAGGGCAAATCATTCTCAACCGGCGCCGAATGGACATCAGTGGAGTGCGGACCATGGCGCTGCGCCGCTACTACCAAGACGTGATCTCGCCCGCGCTCCGCAGCGCGTGGAAGGACGATGACTTCCGCCAGCCCACCAAGCTTGTCCTCGCCGGTGGCGGCACCATGTACACCGAGCTCTTGGACTGCTTCCGCGACGAGTTCGGCGAGATCCTCGACGTAGAGGTCGTCGACGACCCGGTGACGGCGGCGAGCCGCGGCTATTGCCTGCGTTCAGTCGGCCTGGCGGGCAACCGCGGCGTGGCCGTGGGGCTGGACGTCGGCAATGCGCACACGGCGCTCAGCTTCAAGCGCATCGGATCGGGCGGGCACAGCGAGTATGCCAGCGAGCAGCAGTCCAATCAAGAGCAGCAGCCCGTGGCCGCGTCGAACGGTGCCGGCCCAGACCGGCAGCCGGCTCGTGCGGAGGAGCCGGTTCGCCGGTAGCAAGTGCCCCGCGTCGACACGCGTTCCGGTCAAGGGAAGGCGCCGCCATGCGAGCGCCCCCGGGTGCGCGCCTGATCGTCCCATCAAGAGTGTAAATCCATATGTTTAAGAAGAAGACAAAGAAGAAGACGTCGAAGTCGTCCACCCAAGACGTGACGGTGGTCAACAAAGGCACCGTGATCGAAGGGGAGGTCAAGGTTTCCGGGACGATCCGGGTCTATGGCCAGCTAAATGGCACAGTCCGCTCGGAAGGAAAAGTGGTCGTGGCCGAGGACGGCGTGGTGAGTGGAGATCTATACGCGCATGAAGCCGTCGTGAGCGGCACGGTGGAGGGCGTGATCGAGGCCCACCGGCTCGACCTGCGCAGCACGGCGACGGTCGAAGGCAATGTGATCGTGAAGAAGTTTACGACGGAGACGGGCGCTATCTTCATTGGTGACTGCAAGATGCCCCAGAATGGCACGTTGCCGTCGGAGAACCGGGCCTCGGCCGAGGCGGAACCGTCCGTCGAAGCGGAAGCGGAGGACGAGCCGTCCGACGAGGAGCCACGCGATGAACAATCCGAAGATGACGACTCCGTGGAGCCCGCGCTTGAGCCCTCGGGCGACGGGACGGCCGCGGAGCCGGTAGCGGTTGATGAGCCGCAAGCCGAACCGGTTGCCGCCTCCGGCGGGTCGGTTGAGGACGTCAAGCCACTACCCAACAAGCCCGCCGAGGAGCCGGCCGCCGAGGAGGTATCCACCGACGAGGAGGAAGAAGCCGCCTCGGCCGAAGCGGGGGGGCGCCCGCGCTTCTGGTGACGCCTCGTCGCCGTGTTTTCTTTCGCGCGCTGTGCTGCTGCGCCGCCGGAGGCTCCCCCTGCCCGCCAGGCACGAGGGGGTCCGCAGCATATCATCTCGTGCTGCGGTCTTCTTTATTCGGTGGTAGCCGAATGCTACGTGATGGAAAAAGGCGCTCCTCCTGGACGTGATCCGGGATCGCCTTCGCATTGGGAGTTACGTCCAATGAGATCCTGCATCGCGTCCAGGATGACGCGTTGTTTGGCGGCGTCGTCACTTAGCCCTGAACCCTTTACCCTTTATTCTACACGCAAGGCCCAGCGTATCCCGTGACCCATCGTACGCCCCCTGCCTCATCGCTATCGCTGTCTCGACGCGACGCGCATGCGGCATCCGAGCACTTCTCCGAGTCCTTCTTCCGGCGCATTGCCGAGCTAGCGATGTCAGCGCTCCATGTGCCCGTGGTGGCCGTCCGATTCACGGCCCGCGACACGCTGTGGATTGCCACGCAGGGCGAAGAACCGGGAGCGACGCTGAACGACGAGCTCCGAGCGAGCACCCTGTTCCAGCGCCTGGCCGGCGCCGCCGACGTCATGGTCGATGACGTGTGGGCGGAAGAGCGGTTCACAGCCCTCGTGGACCTGGAGGAGTTTGCGTTTCGCTTCTTTGCGAGCATCGGGCTGACCGATGCATCGGGACAAACGGTCGGGCAGTTGTGTGTGCTCGACCGTAGGCCGCGGACGCTGGAGCCGCACCACCACGATGTGTGGACCACGCTGGGCCAGATGGCACAGAGCGAGTGGGATCGCCAGCAGGAAGCGGCGCGCCGCCGCCGCGGCGAAGCGCTGCAGGACCGGTTGCAGCGCGTGCTGCAAATGATTGCGCGCGACGAGCCGATTGACCTGACCCTCGAAGCGCTCATGTATTTGGTCGAAGGCCAGCTGCCGGGTCCTGCCGCTACGATGCACTGGCTGGACCCCACCGACCTCGTCTTGCGCCCCGTTGCGGCGCCCAGTATGCCGCGTGCACTCGTCGAAGCGACCGACGGTCTGCCCGCCGACGCCGAGGCCGGCTCGATCGGGGCTGCTATCCACGATGGCGACGTGGTGCACGACGACGATGTGGCGGCCAGCATCCACTGGCCCGACATGCGCGCAGCCGTGCAGGCGGCCGGTTTCACAACGAGTTGGTCGTTTCCCGTCCGCTCCTCCGCTGGGCAGCAAGTGCTCGGCGCCGTCACTCTGTTCGGCACGGATGCGCTGGAGCCCACCGACGAGATGCGCCAGACCGTTGCAATTGCCGCCCAGATCGCCGCCGTGGCGCTCGAGCGCGACCGGGACCGGTCCCTGCTCGAACAGACGCGGCGGCAGCATCAGCGCTTCCTCGACCAGTGCCGGGAAGGCATGTACCGCGTCGAACTCACCCCGCCGGTGCGCACCGACCAGCCGCTGGAAGCCCAAATTAAGCAGGTGTTCCAGCGCGCCCACCTCGCCGAGTGCAACGAAACGTTTGCCCAGCAGCACGGCTTCGCCCGGGCAAACGAGGTGGTCGGCCGGCCGCTGCTCGACCTCTACGGCGAGGGCCAGGACCTGGCGCAGTTGCCGATATTGCGCGCCATCGACCACGACTACGTCCTGGAAGGCGCCCAGTCGTGCGAGGTCGACCAGCGGGGCCAGCAGCGGTGGTTCATCAACCACCTGCGGGGCACCATCGAAGACGGCTCCCTCGTCTCCTTCTGGGGCGGGCAGCGCGAGGTGACGAAGCAGAAACACACCGAGTATGCCCTCCGGGAGAGCGAGCACCGCTATCGCACGCTGGTGGAGCTGAACCCCAATCCGGTCATCGTCCACGGCGATGCCGGCATCGAGTTCGTCAACGCTGCCGGGGCCGACCTCCTGGGCGCTGGCGCCGCAGATGACGTGCACGGCCGGCCTTTGAGCGACTTCATGGAGCCGGGCGCTGCCGCGGCGCTTGCGCGTCGGGCTCGGCAGCCGGATGCGCCGCAGGGCAACACCTTCGAGCCAACCGAAATGCACCGCATCGATGGGACGTCGATTACGGTCGAGGTCGCGTCGAGCCACATCCTGTATCGCGGCCAGCCGACGGTGCTGTCCGTCGTGCGCGATCCAGATAGCGGCCCCGCGGGGCAGCGGCTGTTGACGGACGCGTCGGAGCTGGAAAAAGCGCACGAAAAGGCGGAAGAGGTGAGCCGGTTGAAGTCGGCGTTCATGGCGAAGATGAACCACGAGATCCGCACGCCGCTGACGGCCATCATTGGCTTTGCAGAGATCCTGGGCGACGAGATCGACCACCCCAGCCATCTGGACGTGCACGAGCTGGTCGACCACATTCGAAGCAACGGCCAGCGGCTGCTGTGGACGCTGGATTCCATTCTCAACCTTTCGCGCATCGAGGCGGGGACGCTCAACCTGGAGGATCAATCGTTCGACGTCGTCCGAGAAGTCGAAGATTTGGTGGACACGTTCCAACTGATGGCACGCGAAAAAGGAGTCCGTCTCACGCTGGACGCCGATCCGGCGGCCGTTTACGCCTCGATGGATCGGGTGGCCTTTGAGCGCGTCGTGGGCAACTTGCTGGCCAACGCCATCCGCGAAACCGATGAAGGCTGCGTGACCCTACAGGTGCGCGAGCGGGACGAGGGGCCCGACATTCAGATCGAAACGACGAGTGACGCTCCTCTCGAACACGTAAACGATGCCGGTGTAACCGATGCGTCTTCGGGAGACCTATTGCAAGGGGAGCGTCCGGGGTTGGCCGTAGCAAAACAACTTCTCACCATGATGGGAGGCACGGTCAGCGCCAGTTCGTGCGCCGAAGGCGGCAGCCGATACCGGATCCGCTTCACGAGCCCACGAGCCACAGAACGCGACGGGGCCAGCGTGCCGCACCGGGCCGTCCCCGTCGCCTGATCCCGTCTCAAGCCGCTTGCTGTGAGGCTGTACAGCCCGATTCCGCAGCCAGAGGCACAGCCCGGATCCTTTTTTCCAGCACATATTCTTCCAGGGCAACGGCGTGTCATGAAGTGGTGGGCAATCGATTGGAGATGGGTGGGGGGCTGCATCGTTGCCGCGCTCTTGGTTAGCGAGGCCACGTGGGCCCAGCAGATGGACCGCCGGGTTCGGCTGCAGGTAGACCGCATGGCCCGGGAGGTGCCGGGGTTGGCGACGCAGCGGCGGGTGGCGCAGTACGAGCCGCTCATCCGGTACTTTACCGGGCTGGCGTATACGCGACGGGGCGTTACGGTCAACGCCTCGTTCGTCCGCGCTCTGATATCTGCAGAGTCGGCGGGCGTGGCCACAGTCGTGTCGCACAAAGGCGCCATCGGGTTGATGCAAATCCTGCCGACCACGGCACGGCCCGCGGCACGGGCGCTCTACGACACCGGATACGACTTTCGCTACGTGGACGAGTCGCGGCTGAAAGCGATCACCGCGGAAGACCTCAAAACACCGGCGATCAACCTGCTCATCGGCTGCTACCTGCTCGACCGGTACAACGGCCAGTACGGCAATAGCTTAGTGAAGACCGTGAGCGCGTGGAACGCCGGGCCGCGATCTGTAGATCGCCACGGAGGAGCCCCGCCGTACCGCGAAACGCTCGAGCTCATCGGGCGCGTGAACGCCTACTACGTGTACTACAACCGCCAGCACCTGCGTCCGCGCCGCCCGCAATAAGGCGAACAATCTCGCCGGTTCAGTAGCCCGCTGGCAGCGTATGGCCGGACCTTTGCAGGGATAAGACAGCGCATCTCCACGCCATGGATTTAGATTAGGAACGGAAGACCCACAGGGATAATGGAACACCAGCACGACCATTCTGAGCTCATCCGCAAGGCCTTGCAGTCGGTACCCCTGCCCCCACGGGCCGTGCGCGAGTTGCTGCGCATCAGCCAACAGGCCGACGTCGACATGCAACGCATTATCGACACCATCACCTCGGATGAGGCGCTCACGGCGCGGGTCATCCGCGTCGTCAACTCCGCTCTGTTCGGCATGAAACGTCAGATCTCGAGCGTGCAGCAGGCGACGGTGCTACTTGGTCGGGGGGCGATCGTGCAGATGGCCGTGGGGGTGGCTGCGCTTCACACGGAGACCGCGGTGCCCGCGGACCTGCCGCTCAGCCGGCAAGCCTTCTGGCGCCACAGCATGAGCACGGCGTTCCTGGCTCGGCACGTCGCGACCTCCTGCGGGGAGGCGGACGCCGAGAAAGCCTTTACGGCCGGCCTCTTGCACGACATTGGCAAGCTGGTCCTGATGGGCTATCTGGGACCCGAGTACACCTTCGTGTTGCAGCGGGCCCAAGAGGAGCAACGACCGCTCTACCGCGTGGAACGCGACATGCTGGGGGCCGACCACGACGACATTGGCCGTGAGCTGTGCGACAAATGGAAGCTGTCGACCTCCTTGCGGGAGGCGGCGTCGCTACATCGCCCGGACGCCGGGGCAGACCGGCTCAACCGGATCGTGCAGGCCGCGAATGCCGCAGTGAAAGCCGCCGGGGTGGGCGAGAGCGGCAACCCCCACGTCCATCTGGCGCAGCTTCCGCAGACCGAGGTGCAGCAGACGGCGCGTAATTTAGGCTTCATTCGAGAGTTGCCTCACGAGGTCTCGCGCATTGAACGGGCCTTCCGGTCCGGTGGTGGCGATGATCCTGAAGGTGAGGAGGCGGCGCCGACGGAAGCTACCAAGGGCACGATCTTCGTCCAGGTGCAGGATGCGACCCTGGAGGCTCTGGTCGCCATTGCCCTGTGTGGACTGGGGTTTGCGCCCGAGCGCTATCCGTCGGGGGCCAACGGCAACCGCAAAACGCGGGGCACCGAAGTGCTCAAGGCGGATCTTGTCGGGGGCGTTACCGACGAGGCGCCACCACAGTCCTCCGAAGTGACATGGCTCGACGTGACCGCATGGCAGCAAGCGCGTCTCGGCGCGACCTCGGGCACGATCAATGTCGCGGCACTTCGTGCATGGCTGGATCGGGAACTGGGCCCGCCCCAGGCCAAGAAGGCATAGGGCGGAGGGGCACCCAAAGCCTCGGATCCGGCCCGTGTCAGTTGAGGCGTGACGTCGGTTCGGGCGCTGCCGACGACGTCGGCGTACCCACGGCGTGGGCAAGCGCTTCGGCGATGTCATCCATCGGCAGCACAAGGTCGGTGAGCTCGGCCTCGGCAACAGCCCGCGGCATGCCGTACACGACGGAGGTCGCTTCGTCCTGCGCAATGAGGCGCCCGCCTCTCTCTTTGAGCGCTGTGGCCCCTTGCAGGCCATCTTTGCCCATACCCGTCATAATGAGGCCCAGCACCCGGCCGTTGTAGTGCTCCACCGCCGAGGCAAACATCACATCGACGGAAGGGCGGTGTAATGTGTCGCTCGGCTCGGAGGGCGTCTTCACGATCGTGTGGCGGGCCCCGGACCGAAACACCAGATGATGTCCGCCCGCCGCAATGATGACGCGGCCCGGCTCCACGCTCATCCCGTCCTCGGCTTCGGCCACCTGGAGCGCGCTCGACGCATCCAGCCGGTTGGCTAGCGATTGGGTGAAGTGGGGCGGCATGTGCTGGACCACCACGACCGGGACCGATAAATCACAGGGCAAGGCAGGGATGACCTGCTGCAGGGCAAAGGGGCCCCCGGTCGAGATGCCCACCGTGATGATCTGGGCTTCGGGAAAGGAGAGGCGGCGCGCCGTCCCACGACCAGATGCAGCCCGCCGGCGGCTGCCGCGCTTGCGCCGGATCGCACCCACGTTGGAGTGGGCCGCCGACTTGATCCGCTTGATGAGATCGTTTTCGATTTCGGTGATCTTAAGCGAGACCCGCGAGCGTTGCTTGGGAAGAAACCCGACGGCCCCGGCCTCCATGGCTTCGACCGTGGCTGCGGCACCATCTTGCGTCAACGAACTGACCATGAGCACCGGGCGGGGCGCCTCGTCCATGATCCGGCGCAGCGCCGTGAGCCCGTCCATTCGGGGCATCTCGATGTCCATCGTCACCACGTCGGGGTCGTACTCCTGAATTTTCTCCAGCGCCTGCTGGCCGTCGCGCGCCGTGTCAACGACCCGCACCTCGCCGTCGCGCTCCAACATCATCGAGAGCGCTTTGCGCATGAAAGCCGAATCGTCTACCACGAGGACATGAATCATGAGCGTGAGGCGGACCGTGCGGGGGGCAGAGACGAAAAGCGAGAGTTGGGAGTGTGAGGTGCAAATTAACCATCCACCGGCTCCTCAAGACTGGGCGTGCCGGCCTCGCGCGATGCCCCATCCCCGCTCGACGCGGCCGCTTCGGAGGCGATGCGGCGTAGCTCATCGGCCCGCATGCGAATCATTTCGGCCACATCCAAAATCAGAATGACGCTGCCATCCCCGAGAATGGTGGAGCCGGCCACGGCGGGCACGTTCTTGAGATACTCGCCAAGCGGCTTGATCACGATTTCTTTCTGACTCATCAGGTCATCGACGACGACGCCGAGCCGGTGGTGGGCGATTGCCACCACCACAATGTACGCATCGCGCCCGCCCCGTTCGTACCCGTCCACGGTCAGCGATTCGCCGATGCGCAGGAGCGGGAGCACGCGATCGCGGTGATGCATCACCTCACGTCCCTGAATCGTGTGGACTTCATTGGTGCTGAGGTTGATGACCTCGGTCACCGAGTGGAGCGGAATGGCAAACGTCTCGCGGCCGACCTCGACGAGCAGGCTCTGGATGATGGCCAGCGTGAGGGGCAGCTTCATGACGAAGCGGGTGCCCTCGCCGAGCGTCGACTCGGTATCGATGGAGCCGTTGAGGCGGCGCAGATTGGTTTTTACGACGTCCATGCCCACGCCGCGCCCCGAGACCTGGCTCACCCCACGCGCCGTGCTGAATCCGGGGCGGAAGATGAGGTCGAACGCCTCCGTGTCCGTCATGTCGGCCGCTTCCGCTGCGGTGATCACGTCCTTCTCGATGGCCTTGGTCTTTAGCGCATCCGGATCGATGCCGGCCCCGTCGTCTTCGATTTCGATGAGGATGTGGTTGCCTTCATGTGCGGCCGAGAGGCGGATCGTGCCGCGTTCCGGCTTCCCGTTGGCCGTTCGCTCCTCCGGCGTCTCGATGCCGTGATCGGCCGCGTTGCGGATGAGGTGCGTCAGCGGGTCGCCGATCTCCTCGATGAGCGACTTGTCCAACTCGGTGTCTTCGCCCTCAATGACGAGGTCGATCTTCTTGTCGAACTCCCGAGCCAGGTCGCGTACCACCCGTGGAAACTTGTTAAAGACGCGGCCGACCTGCACCATCCGCGTGCGCATCACGGCCGTTTGCAACTCGGACGTGATAAAGTCGACCTGCGAGGTCGTATCGCCCATCTTGCGCAACAGGTTGGCGCGGTCGTCCATGGTTTCGGCATCGCTGACGAGTTGGAGCAACCGGTTGCGGCCCAGCACGAGTTCGCCCACGAGGTCCATGAGGTTATCGAGGCGGTCCACTTCCACGCGAATGGTTTCCGAGGCCCGGTCCGTGATGGGGGACGAGCCCGTGCCGCTCGATGGGGGAGCTGCTGGTTGGTTGCGGCGGGAGGCGTCCTCCGATGCGCCGGATGCGCTGGCCTTGGGCGCCGAGGCCGGCCCCGTGTCGGCATCGGGGGCAGGCCGGTCGTCGTGTGCAGGGGCTGACCCAGCACCGGTCGCTTCGGCATCGTCCTGGACGTTTTCGATACCGGCGTCCGCCTCGTTATCGGCATCCGGTGCGTATGCGCCATCCAGGATCGCGTCGAGCTCCGCCAGGACGGCATCTTGGTCCACTGGCGTCATGTCGCCCTCAACCACCTTCTCGAGCAAAAAGTTCATCTGGTCGAAGGCGTTGAACATCACGTCCATCATCGCCGGCTGGAACGCGAGGTCGCCCTGACGCAGCTTGTTGAGCACGTCCTCGAACCGGTGGGCCAGGGTGCTCATCTGCGTGAGGCTCAGAAAGCCCGAGGTGCCTTTGACCGTGTGGACGGCCCGGAAGATGCGGTCGATGAGCTCGCGGTCCTCGGGCGTCCGTTCCAGCTGAAGGAGGTCGTGGTCCAGTTCCTCGAAGATTTCGCGCGACTCCACGATGAAGCTCTCGACGATCTCCTTCATGTCGTCGGCAAAGATGGGATGGTCGCTCATGGCTGGTCAGACGGGATAGGTCAAAGAAGAAGGAGGAAAAACGGGAACGTCAGCTGAAGAGCTCGTCGATGTCTTCCTGAGCGATTTCGCCATCGCCGCCGAGGGGCGGCGACGGGTCCACCGGGTCGGAGGCGTCCACATCGCGCGATGTGGTATCTGGGGAAGGGGAGGGCATCGGCGATGGGGCCGCGTCGTCCGGTTGCCGGATCGAGTCGATGAGCGCGTCGGCCGTCGCCTGATGATCGCCGGCCGGGTCGTACTGTGCATTCTCATCGAAGGTGCCGTCCGATGCGGGCTCCGCAGGGGGCGGGTTAGCCTCCGGCGGGGACGCGTGCTCGATGCGGAAGTTCGTTTGGTCGACCAGTTGGCTCATCCGGTCGCGCAGCGATTCGATGATATGGTTTACAGCGGCAATCTGCTGCGACGTGATGTCCTGCACCTGCAGCGACATCGTGATCTGGGTCATTTTCTGGCGGACGTCCTCGACGGCCTCCAGTTCGTCGTCGGCGTGGTCAATGGCTTCGTCGAGGAGGGGTTGCTTGCGGCGGTGAATGCGGCGCACCTCCTCCAGCAACTCGGGATGCTCGTCGGCCAGTTCGCTGCCCAGCAGATGGAGCAGGCGGTCGTCGGCTTCGCGGACGGCGTCGAGCCCCTCGGTTTTGCGGGTCAGCGCCTTCTGCATCATCTTGAGCTCGAAGGCGACGCTGTCGACGAGATCAAGGATCTCGCTGGTCGCCATCTCCGTTGCCTCCGAGACGGTTTCGAGCCTCGACTTGGCTGCCGGCATCTTGTTCGTGGTCTCGCGGAGGGACGCGTCGATCTCGCCAAGCAGCGGTTCGATCTCCTCCACGAAGTGGAACAGTTCTTCGAGGAACGGCATCGTTCGCTGCCCGAGCTCAAAGAGCCCCCGGAGCTCGTCAATCTTAGTAAGTACTTCATCGATGTTGAGCGAAGACATAGGGGCGCGTTACGCGTCTTGGAGAATACTATCGATCTTTTCCTGCAGCACGCTTGGCGTGAAGGGCTTCACGACGTAGTTGTTAATGTCGGCCTCCATGGCCTGGACGACGTCTTCTTTCATGCCGCGCGTGGTGACCATCAGGATGGGTAGCCCCGCGAGTTGGCCATTGCTGCGGATGGACTGGGCCAGTTCCAGGCCGTTCATATTGGGCATATTCCAGTCCGTGACGACGAAGTCAATGGTGCCATCGAGCTTCGAGAGGGCGTCTTCGCCGTCTTCGGCCTCCGTCATTTCGGAGTACCCGATCTCTTGGAGGGCATTGCAGACAATACGGCGCATGGTGGGTGAGTCATCGACGACGAGGAACTTCATGGTCTTTTCGGGGAGGTTAGTGATGAGAAGGTGATTCGGGGGCGACGCCGGGTCGTTAGGGCAAGTGTTTAGCCACTTCGTACTGGATGCGCGTCTCGTCGAAGGGCTTGGTGAGGTACGCGGTGGCCCCCAGGCTCATGCCGCGATCGATATCCTCCCGGTCGGAGAGCGACGACAGGATGATGACCGGGAGCGAGTGGTAGTCGCCGTCATTGCGGAGTGCCTCTACCAGGCTGAACCCGTCCAGCTTCGGCATATTGAGGTCGGTAATGACGAGGTCCACCGGCGTGTCGGCCAGCGTTTCGAGGGCCTGTTGTCCGTCTTCGGCCGTAACGACCTGCAAGCCGCGGGCGCGCAAGGCGAACATGACGAAACGGCGGATGGTCTCCGAGTCGTCGACCACCATGACCTTCTGTTTCGACGCGGTCGGGGAAATGCCGTCACTTCGGTCCATGACGATCCTCTTTTTGATAGGCAATGGTGTTGTTAAAACGGACCGGCTGGAGTGCGCGCGTAACGCCGTGGAGCGTCTCCGACGTGCCCACGAACAGGTATCCGCCGGGGCGGAGGCGCTCGTACAGGTTGGAAATCACGGCCTGCTTGGTGTCACGGTCGAAGTAGATGAGCACGTTGGCGCATAAAATGAGGTCAAAGGCGCGCAGGCCGCGCACTGCGCTCGGGTCCGTCAGGTTGAGGTGCTTGAAGCGCACCCTGTCGGTTACGTCACGGCGCAGCGTGTAGCGGTTGCCCTCTGCACGAAAATACTTGTTGAGAAAGCGGTCGGGTGTATTCCGCACCGCGTACGAGCCGTACGTGCCTTTTCGGGCCTTGTCGAGCACCGCGGTGTTAATGTCGGTCCCCACAATGTCGAACTGGACCTTGGAAAAGCGGCGGCGCTTCATCTCGTTAATGAGCAGGGCGAGTGTGTACGGCTCGTCGCCGGTGGAGCAGGCTGCGCTCCAGATGCGCACGCGCGAGCGGTTGTGCTTGGTGATCAGGGCAGGTAGCACGTCGTTGACGATGGCTTCATATTGCTTCGGGTGGCGAAAGAAGAACGTCTCATTGATCGTGATCGCATTGACGAGGGCGGGAAGCTCGCTGTGGCGCCGGCCGTTTTGAAGGAGTTCGATGTACGACTCGTAGCTGGTCAGGTTAAGTGCCTTCAGGCGGCGGCCCACCTGGCTTTCCAGCAAGTACTGTTTGTTGTCCCGGAAATAGATGCCGGTATGGTCGTAGATCAGCGCGCGAAGCTCGTTAAAAGCCTGTTGCGATAACCCCGATGCCTCTGCAGCGGATGACGAGACCACATTGTCGAGGATGCTCATAGCGTGCGTTCGTCGTAGGAAGAGGCGGGGGCACTCGAAGAAAAGTGGGCGTCGGCGGCGAGCGCTTGCACCTGGGGGGCCGGGTCGCGTCGGGCCGCTGCCATGACGCCATGCAGTTCCGGCCGATCCCTCTGGATGCAGAGACCCACTGTGGTGATCTTGTCGTCCACGCTGAGCGCATCAAAGTGGTGCTCCAGTAAGGTCCCGGCGCGGTCGTAATCGTGATCTGATAGGGCCCCCCGAGCCATCAGTCCCACGGTGAATGTCGCGGCCATCGACGGGGGCATGGGGCCCGAGGTGGCCGCACGGTGGAGAGGGCGGAACGGCGTGGGATGACTGAGCAGCGTGGTGAAGAGCTCCATGTCGAGCTCTTCGTCCCGGCCGGCGTGGCCCAGCATGGCTTCGTAGAGGCCGTCGTCCGGGAACCAGCGGAGCCCTCGGGCAGCGGCGCATCGGAATGCACAGTCGTCGTCGGCCAGCATGTCCAGGAGGTAGCCTTTCAACGTGTCCGGAAGGGCATCCCGGTACTGCGGATAGTGGGTGCACAGCTCGATGATGCTATGCAGGACGATCGGCCGCGCCATCGGGTTGACCCGGTCGAGCTGATCGAGAAGCAGGTCGATGACTTCGGGGGCGTCGTGCGACGCCAACGCTTCGGCCGAAGCGAGCTGGACCACCGGATGATTGTCTTTCAGCCCGCGCTCCAGCACGTCCAGGTCGGCGTCCTCGCCAAAAGCTCCCATTGCTTGGATGATATCGGGGCGGGCCAGCGGCTCGCGGTCGTACAGGTCACGCAGAGCGTCCGCATAGGCAGTGGCCTGGAGGGCGCCGAGGGCGTCGACCGCAGCGAGCCGCACGTTGGCGTCCGCGTCGTCGAGGGCAGCAGCAATGTCATCGGCCAGGGCGTTGGCCGGCAGCTGCGCCAGGAGGTCGATGGCAAACTTGCGTACGTCAGGGTCGTCATGGCGCAGAAACGGGGCCAACGCGTCGATAGCGGGCGGGCCCAAGTCCACCAAGACTTCGCCCGCCAGGTTACGCGCGGTGATATCGCTGTGGGTGATGTACGGCGCGACCTCCTGGGCCGCCCGCTCGGGGGCCGAGAGGGTAGCCAGCAGGCGGGCGGCTCGTTCGCGGAGGCCGGGATCGGGGTCCGCCAGAAGCGGGGCCGCGGCCCGCGCCATCACACGCGGCGAAGCCTTCTCGCGCAGGTCGTCCAGCGCGGCGTACCGCACCGACGGGTCACGGGCCTGGAGGCGCTCGTCCAACGGATCGCGTGTGGGACCTGGAGGAGGCATAGGGAAATCGCGTCTATCGATAGGTCATGGGTATGGTTGAGCACGGTCAGACTAGGCCGCCTCCTTGAGGGGGTCCAGCGCCTCCGACTCTTCCTGTGAGATGACCGCGTCCAGATCCAGCATGATGAGCAGCCGGTCGTCGAGCTTAGCCACGTTCTGGATGTAGTGCGCGTCGATGCCCACGGCCAGGTCGGGGGGAGGCTCCATCACGTTTTGCTCGATCCGGATGACCTCCTTCACGGCATCGGTCATGAAGCCGATGACCTTATCGTGCAGCTCCACGACCACGATGCGCGTGCTATCGTCATGCGCAAGGGGCGGGAAGCCAAACCGCTTCCGCAGGTCCACCACGGGAATGATGCGTCCCCGGAGGTTGATGACGCCCTCGACGAAGGAGGGGGCATTCGGGACCCGCGTAATCGCCATCGGGCGGATGATCTCTTGGACCTTCAGAATGTTGACGCCAAACTCTTCCTCGTCCACGACGAAGCTGACGAGTTGGAACAGGTCTTCGGTGTGGGTGACGTGATCGTCCATACCAGAGCTCGGGGTAGGTGATAGGCGTATGCGTCCAGGGAACCACTGCATAGGGCAGTGATGGGGTTATCGGAGGGGGCGCATCATTCTTTAGGCCGCCTCCGCAACGGACATCCAGCGAGGCCGGAAGGCTTTTCCGATGCAGCCCAACCGATGCAACCAAAAAAGCCCCACGCCGGAACGCCGGCGCGGGGCCTTGGCCCTAATGGGCGATGCGGGTTATCGCTTGAGCTGAATCGTGGTTTGCAGCACCTCGTCGGACACCGTGATGGTCCGCGCCGAGGCTTGATAGCCCCGCTGCGTGGTGATCATGTCCGCAAACTCGGTAGCGAGGTCCACATTGCTCTGCTCCAGCGCGCCGGACACGATCTCGGAGTCGATCTCCTCCCCGGAGCGGCCGATATTCAGCGTGCCGGAGAGCAGCGTCTCGCCGTACAGGTTATCGCCCATCTGCTCCAGGCCCTGCGGGTTGTTGACGGTGCCCAGCGCAAGCTGGCCGGCATACCGTTT
>JAAAPH010000371.1 GCA_009908415.1 Bacteroidota bacterium | reverse complement strand
GGTCTTCAGTCGCCAAATGCGATCGAAGGCGCGGTGAATGCGCGACGCCGCCAACTGCCCCGATTCTACGGCACGCACGAGCCCCTCGACCACGGCCACAGGATCGGAGGGGTCGAGCACGCAGTCCACGCCGGCCTCCAGCAGCGCCACGGCTTGGTCGCCCGGGTCGTCGTGCGTCGCGCGCACAGCCGCCATCAACAGGCTGTCGGTGACAATCGGGCCGTCGAAGCCCATCTGGTCGCGGAGCACCCCACGCAGGATGGGGGGCGAAAGCGTCGCCGGCCGGCCCTCGGGATCCAACGCCGGAAACGCGGCGTGTGTGGTCATCACGGTGTCCGCTCCGGCCGCAATGGCCGCGCGGAACGGCATCAAGTCCGTCGCCTGCAACGTGTCCACGTCGGCGTCGACGGCCGGCAGCGTCTCGTGGGTGTCGTCGGCGGTGCGCCCGTGACCGGGAAAGTGCTTGGCCGTCGTGATGAGGCCCTCGTCGCGGCACGCGGTCACGTAGGTGTGCACGTGTCGGGCCACCGCGTCCGGCTCCGTGCCAAATGCGCGAATCGAGATGATAGGATTGCGCGGATGGAGATTCACATCCGCCACGGGGGTGAGCAGCTGGTGGATGCCGCACGCCAGCGCCTCGCGCGCGGTGATGCGCGCCAGCGCGTCGATGGCGGGCTCCGCCTCATCGCCCAGGGCGCCGAAGGCCATCGCATGCGGGAAGACGGTCGTGCCCTCGACCTGTTGCCCCACGCCGCGCTCAACGTCGGACGCGACCAGCAGCGGGTAGGCGCTCTGCGCTTGTAGCACCGCCAGTCGATCCGCCGTCGCCGGGTAGTGCCCGTTGAACAGGAGCAACCCGCCGAACGGATAGCGGTCGAGCAGATCGGCGACGCGCGCGGCATCGTCGGAGACCGTGACCGGCGGGGTCATATTGGAGCCGAGCCGGATGAAGACAAGCTGCGCCGCTTTTTCGCGCAGCGTCGTAGGCGTCTTGGAGAGCGTCATGGCAGTACGGGCCAATGGATGACGTGGACCCTCATGCGGCCCCCGGGTACAGGTCGTGCTCCTCGATGTAAGCGCGCACCGGCTCGGGCACGAAGTAGCGGATGGAGCGGCCCTTGCGGTGGCGAGCGCGGATCTCGGTGCCTGCAATTTCTAGCAGCGGCGCATCGGCGAAGCGCACCTGATTGGCGTACCGCGGATCCACGACCGACGAAATGGCGCCAGGCCGCTTGTACACGATGATCGGCACGCGCTCGATGATTTCGTCCGGACAGTGCCAGGTGCCAAAGTCGCGCAGGCTGTCGCTCCCGATGATCAGCTGAAACGACGTCTCGGGCTGTTCGTCCTGCAGCGCACGCAGCGTGTCGACGGTGTACGACACGCCCTCGCGGCGAATCTCGATGTCGCAGGTTTCGAACGCGGGATGCGCGTCCGTGACGCGCTCGGTCATGGCCAGTCGATGCGCAGAGTGGGCCAGTTCCGCCTCGCCTTTGTGCGGCGGACGGTGACTCGGCACCCACCAGATGGCATCGAGCCCGAATTGGTCGCGTACGGTTTCCGCTACGATGCAGTGCGCCGTGTGAGGAGGGTTGAACGATCCCCCGAAAAGGCCAATATCCATAGCGGAGAGAAGTGCGCGCGACGCCTGGAGGTGGGAAGAAGACGGCTACCCGTTGTCAGCAAGCGACTGTTGCTCCTGGATGGCTTCGAGGCGGCTCTGCGCCTCTTCATAGAGTCCTTCGGCGTCCTGAAGCAGCGGGCTGTCGGGAAACACCTGAGTGAGGCGATTATAGTTTTCAATCGCTTTCTCCAGCCGCTCCGCTTGCCGCTGTGGAACGCTTTGCGCGGCGTATTCGATGTAGCTCCGGATGGCGCCGAGGAGTGCGTCATCGGCCCACGCGGTTTCCGGGTACTGGTCAAACACGACCTCGTGCGTGAGGGCCGCGGCCCGGTACATGCCGCGCGTCTCGTACAAGGTAGCCGCTTCGTACTTCTTGTGGGCAAGCTTCGCCCGAAGCTCTTGGACGTGCTCCTGCGCCTCAGGAACCAGCTCGTGATTGGGGTAGCGGTCGATGAAAAGCTGGAAGAAGGAGATCGCCTGCTGCGTGTCGCTTTGGTCCAGCTGGTACTGCGGTGACAGCTGGTAGTAGCACATGGCGCGCTCAAACTCGACCACCGGCACGCGTTCGTCGTTGCGATAGAGCTGGAGGAACCGCCGATACTCGGTGGCAGCAAGGCGGTACTGATTGTTATTCCGATAGGCCCGTGCCATCTGAATCTGCGCGTCGTCGGCCCAGTCGTTGGCGCGGCCGTACGATAACACCGCCCGGTAGTACCGGATCGCATCCTCGTAGTCCTCGCTCTCGAAACGATCCATGCCCTTCTGATAGGCGTCCTGCGCCGAGTCGTACTGCAACCGGTTGGACCCGGCGCAGCCCGCCAAAAGCACCAGCGCGGCGACGAGAATCGTTGCTACGGAAGAGCGAAGCGCCATGGAAGTCGAACGTCGTCAAATGCAAGAATCACGGGCGCGAGGGCGGGGCCCCAAGCACGGTTTCGCCTCGATTACAAAGCTCGGGTCGTACGGCAGGGCGTTTTGTACTGTTCCTCTGCGTCCGGCTATCGAATTAGCTCGATGGTCCCGTTGCGATACCGATGGATGAACATCGTGCGGTTCACGTTCCCGCCCCGGAAGTCGATGCGGGTACCTAGGCCTTCGTAGCGCGGCGTATTGCGGAGCTGCTCCCACAGCGGGCGGCCCGACGCCTGCTCGATCTGGGTGACCAGGAAGGCGGCTACGTCGTACCCAGTGTATGCCAGCCGCTGCGCAGAGACGCCCAGTTCATCCGGGGTCTCGCCCGTCAGCAGCCGGTAGCGACGCACGAACTCGCGCACCTCGGCCCGGCTCTGGTCGGCGTAAAAGTCGTTCGTGTACACCGTACTGAACTGGCTGGCTTCCTGCTCGATGGCCAGGTTGTGCCACTCGGAGTTGCCCAGCGCGCAGGCCGTACACCCGTGTCATCCGCTCCATCCCCGTGAGCGCCTCCTGGATGCGTCCGCCGGCGTTCCGGCCCGAGAACGGCAAGTAGACGCTGTCGGTCCCGCGCAGCGTGTCGGGCGTGAAGAGCGAGTCTTCCTCAAAGTGCTCGGGCAGCCGAGACCACATGCGCGGATTGGCGAGCACCTCGGAGAACTGCAGCGTGGCCCCCTGGCGCTCCAATTCACGCGCAAACCCCTCGGCCATTCGGGCGCTGAATGGATGGCCCTCTTCGATGATGACGCCGAGCGTATCGGCCAACAAGCTGCGCACGGCAAAGCGCGCCATAATCTCGCCGCGCGTGCGAATCGGCGGGTTGGCCTGAAACACGTAGCGCCGCCCCTGTGTGATGTTCTCGACGTTGGCGAGCGGCGCGATGAGCACCGTGCGGTTGCGCTCGGCCTCGGACGCTGCAGTGCGCGCCTCGCGAATAAACAGCGGTCCGATGATGGCGTCGACCCGGTCGTAGTTGACCAGCGAGTCGACGGCCGTGCGCGCCTTCATCGGGTCGTTCCCGGTATCGCGGAAGAACATGCGGACGGCCCGGCGCGACGGCGTCCCCCGTACCACGTCGACCGTTCGCTCGACGCGCATGGTGTCGCGCATCCGCACCACGCCCGACGAGTCGCCGGCCGTGGCGATGGTGTCCGCGACGGTGAAGTACGTGGTATCGACAGGCACGAGGCGCCGCTCCACGCCGTTGCGCTCCTCCACAGCCAGCCGGATGCCGTTGAACATGGCCTGGGTGAGCGCCGAGTTCGTGCTGAGCGGGAGGGCGACCCCCAGCCGAATGGGATCGTCCGGCTGCTGCACCGCGGGCTGCCGGCCGTCCTGCACGTAGCTGAGCACCTCGCGCGCCTCGCCGCGGTACCGCGACTCCGGGTAGCGCCGGATCAGCGTGCGCAGCGTGGCCTCGGCCTCATCGTAGGCGTCGAGCTGATACAGCGCACGGCCGGCCATCAACAGGGCCGCCGTCGTTCGCTGGTTCAGGGGATAACCGGCAATTTGCTGGAAACGCTGATACGCCGCCTCGTAGTCGCCGCGCTGAAACGCGTCGAGGCCCTGGCTAAAGAGCGAGTCGGCTTCGTTGATGCGCTGGATCTCGCCGGGGGCGTCTTGCGCGCGAACCGGCGTCCCGGCGCTGCACCAGCAGGCCATGGCCACCACGAGCGCAGTGAGGAGGCGCGTGCAACGAGGAGCGGTGAGCCGCATGAAGAGAGGAGCCATGTGAGTTCGGGATGCAGTGTAGGCAACGCGTAGCGCGGTGGCATTATTGTGCACGTCGGGGATGCGCCGTGCAAGTGCCGAGCCAATTCGTGGGGGCGTTACTCCCACTCGATGGTCGCAGGCGGCTTCGAGCTGATGTCGTACACGGCCCGATTGATGCCGGGCACCTCGTTCACGATCCGGTTCGCCACGTGGCCCAGGAAGTCGTGCGGCAGCTGCGCCCAGTCGGCCGTCATGCCGTCGACGCTCGTGACGGCGCGGAGGGCACACACGTTCTCGTAGGTCCGCTCGTCGCCCATCACACCCACCGTCTGCACCGGAAGCAGCACGGCGAACGCCTGCCAGACCTCGTCGTACAGGTCGTTCGCGCGCAGCTCGTTGATGAAGATGGCGTCGGCCTCTCGGACGAGCCGGAGCCGCTCGGGCGTTACCGCACCCAAGATGCGGATGGCCAGGCCGGGGCCGGGGAACGGATGGCGCCCCACGATGGGCTCGGGCACATCGAGCAACCGCCCGATCGCACGCACCTCATCCTTGAACAGCTCGCGGAACGGCTCGATGAGTTCGAAGTCGAGCTGCTCGGGCAACCCGCCCACGTTGTGATGCGTCTTGATCGTGGCGGAGGGTCCCTTAAACGAGACGCTCTCGATCACATCCGGATACAGCGTGCCCTGGGCCAAAAACGCGGGGCGATGCCCCAGTTCCTCGGTGATCCGCCCGGTCTCCTGCTCGAACACGTCGATGAACGTGTTGCCGATGATGGTGCGCTTTTCCTCCGGGTCGACGACGCCGTCGAGGTTGTCGAGGAAGCGCCCGGTCGCGTCCACGGCGTGCAGATCCATGTGGAAGTGGCCACGGAAGGTGTCCTGCACCTGCGTCCACTCGCCCTTCCGCAACACGCCGTTGTTGACGAAAATGCAGTGGAGCTGATCGCCGATCGCACGGTCGATCAGCGCGGCGGCGACCGACGAATCGACGCCGCCCGAGAGCCCCAGGATGACGTGCCGGTCGCCCACCTGCTCGCGGATCGCCTGCGTCTGCTCCTCAATGAACGAGGCCGGCGTCCAGTCGCCATGGCAGCCGCAGACCTCGTACGCGAAATTCTCCAGGATCTGCCGGCCGAAGTCGGTGTGCACGACTTCGGGGTGGAACTGCACGCCGTAGTGCGGCGCGTCGTGACTCTTGACGGCCGCCACGGGGGCGTTCTCCGTACGGGCGATGACCTCGTACCCGTCGGGCAGCTCGGTCAAATGATCGCCGTGGCTCATCCAGACCGTCGACTCGTCCGGGACGTTGGCGAAGAGGTCGGCGTGGCCGTTGCCGCGCCCGACCACCTGGATGCGCGCGCGGCCGAACTCGCGCCGGTCGGCGCGCTCGACGCCCCCCCCAGCCAGGTGCGCCATGGCCTGGAGGCCGTAGCAGATGCCAAGCACCGGCACCGGCGCACCATCGGGGCGCGTCAGGTCGAGGAAACGCGGGTCGAGCTGGGGCGCCTCGTCGTCGTAGATCGAGCAGGGCCCGCCGGACAGCACCAGGCCATGGGGCTGCTTCGCAGCAACGTCCTCGACGCCAATCGTGCAGGGATGGATCTCCGAGTATACGCCGGCCTCCCGGATGCGCCGCGCAATCAGCTGCGTGTACTGCGACCCGAAGTCCAGAATGATAATTCGCTCGTGCATCGTTCGGTGGGGGGTCAGGGTTGACAGGTTCCCGGTTGCAGGTTCGCCTCGTCCAACCTGCCAACCGGCGCCTTTCAGACCTGCAACCAATCCTTAAACCAGTTCGGAATAGTCGTCGGCGCGCATGAGGCCATCGAGCTCACTGGGGTCTGCCATCTCGATCTTCACCATCCAGCCGTCACCATACGGGTCGTTGTTCACGGTCTCGGGCGCGCTTTCTAGCTCGGTGTTGATCGCGGTGATGGTGCCGGAGACGGGCATGTACAGTTCGGAGACCGTCTTCACGGCTTCGACGGTGCCAAACACGCCGTCCTGGTCAACCTCGGTGCCTTCCGGGTCGATCTCGACAAACACGATGTCGCCGAGCTCACTCTGCGCAAAGTCGGTGATGCCAACGGCAGCCACGTTGCCGTCCTCCACACGTAGCCATTCATGCTCTTCGGTGTAGTACAGGTCGTCAGGAAAGTCCATGGGCGGGGGGAGCGGGAGTCGAGGTGGATGGGGAAAAAGCGAGATGGAGGCGCAGCGCGGTCATACTTCCTCCGCGGCCGGCTCGTCCATCGTGAAGTCGTCGAGGAACCGCGTGTCGAAGTCGCCAGCGCGGAATTTCGGATTGTCCATAAGCTGCTGATGAAACGGAATCGTGGTTTCAATGCCTTCGATGACAAACTCATCGAGGGCCCGCTTCATTTTGTTGATGGCGCGCTCACGCGTCTTCGCCCGCACGATGAGCTTGCCGATCATGGAGTCGTACGTGGGCGGGATAACGTAGCTGGCGTAGGCGTGCGTGTCGACGCGGACGCCTTGCCCCCCGGGCTGGTGGAACGCGGTGATGGTGCCTGGCGAAGGAGCGAACTTCTTCCGCGGGTTCTCCGCATTGATGCGGCACTCGATGGCGTGGCCGTCCATCTCGATGTCGCGCTGGCGCACGTTTTCGCCCATCGCTACGCGGATCTGGTACTCCACGAGGTCGCAGTCGGTCACCTCTTCGGTGATGGGGTGCTCGACCTGGATGCGCGTGTTCATCTCCATGAAATAAAAATTGCGGTCGGCATCCACCAAAAACTCGATGGTACCGGCCCCCTCGTAGTTTACGGCCTCGGCGCCGCGGACGGCGGCCTGCCCCATCTCCTCGCGCAGCGCCTCATCCACGATGGGCGAGGGCGCCTCCTCGATGAGCTTCTGGTGGCGGCGCTGGATCGAACACTCGCGCTCGCCGAAGTGAACGACGTTCCCTTTGCCGTCGCCGAGCAGCTGAATCTCGATGTGGCGCGGCTTGTCGACGAACTTTTCGATGTACACATCGGGGTTGCCAAAGGCGGCCTCGGCCTCGCTGCGCGCGCTGTTGAAGGCTGTCGCAAACTGATCTTCTTCCCAGACGAGGCGCATGCCGCGCCCCCCGCCCCCTGCACTCGCCTTGATCATGAGCGGGAAGTCGATGTCGGCCGCAAGTCGCTTGCCCTCCTTCAGGTCCTCCACGATCCCGTCCGAGCCGGGCACGACGGGCACGCCGGCTTTCGCCATGGTGTCCTTGGCCAAGCTCTTCTCCCCCATGAGCCGGATCGTCTCGGGCGAGGGGCCGATGAACTTGATGTCGTGATCGGCACAGATCGCG
>JAAAPH010000429.1 GCA_009908415.1 Bacteroidota bacterium | reverse complement strand
ACGCGCTAGATGCCGCTCGGCAGGATCGATTCGACATCCTGCTTCTTGACATCAACCTCAGCGAGGAAAAGACCGGGATTGAGCTGCTTCACATGCTCCGGGATCACCAGAACAGCCCCCCTACGCCCGCCATCGCATTAACGGCATACGCTATGCCCGGCGATCGCGAAAGCTTCATCGAAGCCGGTTTTGATGCCTACGTGAGTAAACCCTTCACCCGAAGCGACTTGATGGAGGTTATCGAGTCGATCCTGAGCACGGCATAAACCCCGGCCGGTAGCATCGACGGTTAATTCATGCAGACCGACTTCAGCACGTCCCGTCGATCCGAGAGCTTATCGTACCACCGCTCTTCGGGGACGGGCTCGTCACCGAGGTAGTACTCCCACTCCTCCACAGACTCCTCGCTGATGACGACGTGGTTGCTCATGTGCGCCACGCGCTTGAGCACGGGCGACGTGCCCATCTGGTGCACAAAGGTGATGGTACACTCGCCGTCAGCGCTCTTTTCTTTCACCGACAGCCAGTTGTCCCCACACACCTGGCAGCTATAAAACCGCGACTCCTGTTCATCCCCGATCAGCTCGTCGATTTCGTCATGCTCGTCGTCGATGATGACCTGCATGGGCATGAGACTATCGCAGCCGCACGTCTTGCACTTGATCTTTTCCATAGAGCGTGTTGGCCGTTGTGCATGGCAGTTGACGTATGCCTTTCAACTATGCCTCCGTGAGGAGGTTCACCCAGCCGGGTGGCCTTGGCGCCCACTCAGCACCGCCAACACCGTCTTGTCGCAGAAATTACGCTTTTGTTAGGTGGCACTCGGCCCGCCCTACGCCTAGCGGTGCACGACGCGAGTATCCCCGTCAGTGGGACGAACGGCGACCCCAATGCGCAGGTCCAGGTCGACCACATAGAAAAACCGAAAGCGCACCCCGAGCCCCGCCCCGAACGCGGACAGCGGCGGTTCTTGTGCCGGGGTGCCCCAGAGGGTTTCGCCGAATCCGTACGCGTAGAGGCTTTTCACATAGAGGGGGATGGTGGTCCATCCGTCGTCAACAAACCAAATCGGTTGCACCACGTCGGCGCCAAGCGCGCCGAACGTCCCCTCAGGCAGGCCGCGTCCTGTGTAGCCTCGCGGCAGCACGGCATCCGCGCTGAGCACCGACGGGCGGTTTTGGGTCAGCAGGCGGCCGTACAGGCTGATGCCGGTGTTGTACCGCGCCAAGATGGGTAGGTAGACCCGCCCGGACGCCCGCCACCCGCGCCGTGCCGTTCGGGAACTCCACGCATCCAGTTCGGCCACACTGCGCAGAATGAGACCGCGACTCGGAACGAGGTCGCGCACGTTCGCCGCCAGGCGGTACCCCAGCACGGCAGCGGGGCGAAGCACCCACTGGGTCGTATAGTCCGACCGGGGCCGACCGGTCCCGTCTATGAGACGCGCTTGTTGCAGCGCGCTCCCCATCTGAACGCGCAGTTGCGTGAGCGCGGCATTACGCTCGAACGTGATCGGAGTGCTCCCGCTCAGTTCGAGGCCGCGCTCGGCAATCGCCCGGTCCCGACGGATCGCCGTCGGCTCATTGTAGATGGCGAGGCGGGGGCGCGTCAGGTACTTCCCCGACTGCACCGATGCGCGCCCCCAGAGCCGGTTGGCCCGATAGAAGGCCTCACCGCGGTAGGCCCACTGCAGCAAGGGATCGGCGCTGGCGGCAGCGACGCCCACTTTCAGCCCGAGCGGGGCCCCGCCGGCCTCGGCGTCGTAAGCGAACGTCGGGTACACGAGCCGAGGAGCCAACCGCCGACTGGGGCGATACGGCGTGATGCGCTCGGGCGCACGGCTCCGCCGCGGCGCCTTGGCCCGCTGTGAGAGGGCGCTCCACCCCTGCTCGCTCACCCGGCCGGAGGAGGTCCGCCTCAGACAGAGGCTCTCCGCGCTCCGGCTGGAATGGGATACGCACGAGGTCAAAGCGTTCGTGACGATAGCGAGCAAAGGCCAGTTGGGTACCATCGGGCGAGACCGTTGGCTCCAGCGCCCCGAACGCAACGTTCGTGAGCTGCCGCACGCGATCCTGCTTCGCGTCGAGCACGTAAATGTTGGCCGGGCTGTCGATGTCGCCGGCGAACACGAGGTATCGCCCTTCGGGTCCCCACGTCATGTCATAGATGGCCCCTCCGTTCAACCCGAGCCACGGCACGAGCCGGGGCCGCCCTCCGTCCGGACGAGCCGCGCGGTACAGCCGTTGCGCCCCACCGTCGTTGATTAACACGGCGACCGTGCGACCATTGGGCGATGGCATCACCTGCTCAATGCGTACCCCCGACAGTGCAGTGATCGGCCTCACGGTCCCATCCGGCTGTACGACGCCCCACTGGGTGTACGCGCCGTCATTGGGGAGCGCCCACACGCGTCCGGCGGGCGATTCGACCGGAGCATGGGCCCGCCCGCCCGACGTGATCTGCTCCACAGAGCCCGTGTCGAGGTTGAGGCGGTGCACCTCCGCCTTGAGCGCCTCCGGCACCAGCATATCCGGCACGTACCGTGCAAAGTATAGAGCCGACGTGTCGCGGCTCAGCGTGGTCACGTAATCCTCGGTGATGCGCTGCGCACGCAGCAGCGTCCGGTGCCCGGTGCGGACATCCACGGCATAGAAACCTGGGCGGACGTTGTATCCCTCGGCGTGGACGACCAGCGTCGAGTCGTCGATCCAGTGCGGGCGGCGATATTCCAACCCCACCGCCCCGTCGATTAGCGTAGGGGACGTGAACGGCCGGCGGGCGTCCTGGCGGCTGCGTGCCTGGGCCACCAAGTCCGCCCGCAGTTGGTCGTTGAGGCGCCACGGAGGCGTGCCCGTACCGTACCACAGCCCGGCGCCAAACCCCAAGAGCGGGAACCGGTGATGAAACCGCGTCGTGCGGTGGAAAAACGACGTCGCCGACGAGCTATCCCGGGCCTGCAAGTAGGCAAACGCCTGCCCCCCGCCCACATAGTGCCGGTCGAACGGCCGGGTGTAAGCGGGCGCCTCCATCATCTGTGCCAGCGACCACGGCTCGTCCGACAGCATGGCCGCGCGGTACTTCATCGTGGCAACCGGCACATGCAGGCGCCCGGCCCGGGGGTACAGCTGACTCTCCCGGTAGACGGCCACGCCTTCGATCAATCCGCGCGGTGCCGTCAGGTTGATGACCCGGCTCCAGTCGGGTCCAAAGAGGCGTACGAGCCCACCGAGACCGACGCCGGCGTTGATGTCGGCGTGCGCGGCGTGAACGAGCTCGTGGGGGGCTACAGCGGCCGGCCACGAGGGAAAGTACGTGGTCAGCGCGTCCGTCTTGATGCTCGCCGCCTCGATCTCCTGCCGAAAAGGAAGTGGACTCACGAATCCGTTCGACCGGTCGTTGGTCGTTGAACCCGTTCACGACGACCGGCATGCGCATGGGCGCCCCGGTGCGCCCCACCAGCGAATCCGTTGCGGCGCGATGCGCTTCCAGCTCGGCGGCAACCTGAAACGCCGTCGCCGCCGTCCCTTCCTGGTAAATGAGATCAAAGTGCGGATAGTGGCCGACCAGATAGCGGGCCTCGGCAGGACGATACTGCACGTCGTAGAGCGCAGAGCGCGTCACGACCGACTGCGCATGCAGGCTAGGGATTAAGCCCAGGCTGAGGACCAGGCCAAGAACAAACGCACGCATCCTGAATGTCGACACTAGATGGAGAGGTTGTGAGTTGCAACGTACGAACTGGTCCCATCGATCGCAGCCCACGAACGCGCCGCCCGGGGACGTGGTGAGGTGATCCCTTGGTGAAAATTTGGAGCCATCCGTGTTCAGCTTCGTGCTCAGGCCGGCCTGCATTGGCGATTGTGGTGGATCTCCTGTACGCTGCATGACGGAGTGGATGTCTCCATCCCCACGAACGTCTCCGGTCTTTCCACATCCATGCCCACTGACCGCTCGCCCGCAGGCTCTACCTTTCCGCCGTCGACGGCGCCGCGCCCGGTTCCCGAGGATGCGTCGCGAGACCATCCGCACCTTTACTTCAATCGCGAGCTCAGTACGCTCGACTTCAACTGGCGGGTCCTGCACCAGGCGCGTCGACGGCGCCGCGCCCGGTTCCCGAGGATGCGTCGCGAGACCATCCGCACCTCTATTTCAATCGCGAGCTCAGTACGCTCGACTTCAACTGGCGGGTCCTGCACCAGGCGCTCGACGACCGGACGCCCCTTCTGGAACGCGTCTTTTTCACCGCGATCACGGCGAGTAACCTCGACGAGTTCTTCCAGAAGCGCGTGGGCGGCCTCAAGCGCCAGGCCGCCGCCGGCGTCAGCAAGCTCTCCCCCGACGGCCGGACGCCGGAGGACCAACTCGCCCTCGTTCGTAAAGCGGTGGTGCGGCTGTACGGGACCCTGACCGCCTTTTGGGGGGACACGCTGGCGCCACGGCTCCGCGAGCAAGCCGATATCCGCATCCTGGACTACGACGCGCTTAGCCCGGACCAGCGCGCCTCCGTCGATGCCTATTTTCAGGAAAACATCTTTTCGGTCCTCACCCCACTGGCCGTAGACCCCGGCCACCCGTTCCCGTTCATCTCCAACCTGAGCCTGTCGCTTGCCATCACGCTGCATGACCCGTCGGATGATACGGAGCACTTCGCTCGTATCAAGGTGCCCTCAAACCACGACCGATGGCTCGCCCTCGACGCGCCGCGTCACTTCGTGCCGCTGGAACAGGTCATCGCACACAACCTCGACGAACTCTTTCGCGGCATGGAAGTCCGCACTGTGCACGCCTTTCGCGTCACCCGAAATGCGGACATTCGACGCGACGAGCAGGAGGCCGACGACCTGCTGGAGATGATCTCTGAGGAGCTACGCGAGCGCCGATTCGCCCCTGTCGTACGGCTGGAGATCGAGCCGGAGATGCCCCGCAAGGTGCGGGAGCTTTTGATGGATGAGCTCCAGCTCGACACGGACGACCTGTATGAATCGAACAGTCTGCTTGGCCACGCAGATTGCATGCGCCTCGCCCATTTCGACCTGCCGGAGTTTTCGTACGCGCCCTGGGAGCCGGTCGTCCCACCGCGCCTTCTCCGTGAGGGTGACCCCGCCCACCTCATTCTGCTCGGCCGAACCGCCGACCATCCCAACATCTTTAGCGCCATCCAGGAGAGCGATATCCTCGTTCACCACCCCTACGACTCGTTCCGCGAGAGCGTCCAGCGCTTCATCGAAGAGGCCGCCGACGATCCGGACGTGCTCGCCATCAAGCAGACGCTCTACCGCACGGCCGACGACTCGCCCATCGTCCAGGCGCTCATTCACGCCGCCGAGCACGGCAAGCAGGTGGCGGTCCTCGTCGAGGTCAAGGCGCGCTTCGACGAAGCCAACAACATCGAATGGGGCCGGCAGCTCGAAGAGTCCGGCGTGCACGTCACCTACGGCCTCGTGGGCTTGAAGACGCACGCGAAGGTGGCGCTCGTCATCCGCAACGAAGACGACGGGCCGCGCACGTATTGCCACATTATTGCCACATTGGCACCGGCAACTACAACTCCGAGACGGCCCGCCGCTATACCGACCTGGGCCTGCTCACGAGCGACGAGGACATCGGCTACGACGTGACCAACCTGTTTCACTACCTGACCGGCTATGCGCCGGAGCAGCACTACCGCGAGTTGCTCGTGGCGCCGCAGAACATGCGCGAGCGGTTCGAAGCGCTCATCCAGCGCGAAATCGACCACGCGCAGGCGGGCCGCGCGGGGCGCATCGTGGCGAAGATGAACGCGCTCAACGATCAGCGCATGATTCAGGCGCTCTACCGCGCCTCGCAGGCCGGCGTGCACGTCGACCTCATCGTGCGCGGGCACAGCCGCTTGCGCCCCGGCTTCGAAGGGTTCAGCGACAACATCCGCGTCATCAGTATTCTGGGCCGCTTTCTGGAACACACGCGCGTCTACTACTTCGCCCACGACGGCGCCCCCGAGGTCTACATCGGGAGTGCCGACTGGATGAGCCGTAACCTGGAAGACCGGGTGGAGGCCATCATCCCGGTGCGCGAGGCGCCCCTCCGCGATCGCATCATCGACATGCTAGAGCGCGCCCTCGCGGACGAGCGCTCGGCCTGGGAGCTCGCCGCAGACGGCCGCTACGTCCAGCGCGTGCCCGGCGACGACGAACAGAAGGGGCTGCAAGAACAGCTTATGGAAAAAGCAAAGCACCGTCCGCCACACACTCAGTCGAACTAACTGACCGTCCCTCATGGATCAAACGCTCGAAGTCCGGTGGTTTTACGACGGCACGGCCCCGGCCGCTGTCCTCGACTGGTTTATGGATCTTGACCCGGAGCAAGAAGCGGAGCGGGAGGATCTGTATCTGATCTCCAACGACCCGTCGCTCAACGTCAAGCTACGCGAAGGAAAGATTCAGCTCAAACGGCAGAGCGGGGAGCGTACGGGCGCTCAGTTTCACGATCGGGTTCGCGGCCACCGGGAGTTCTGGCAGAAGTGGAGCTTCCCGCTCACCGACGATGCGCCCGACCTGTTCACCGAGGATCCCTCGGGCTTGTGGCTGCCCGTCACGAAGTGTCGCGGTACCAGCGGAAGTACAAGCCGGCCGAGCAGCGCTCGCTGCTGGACACGCTCGACGAAGCCGATCCTGCCGATGCGCTCGTCGAGCTCACACAGGTGACGTCGGGTCCTCACAGAGCCTGGACCATCTGCATGGAGGCCGAGGGGCGGGCGGAGGCGCTCCCCGGAACGCTTCGCCAGATGGGCCAACACGTGTTCGGTCAGGGCTCGCCCCCAGCCCTTGATCCGGCCCGCTCCCACGGATATGTGCGTTGGTTGAAGCAGGCCTATGTCGACGGCGCCTCCGCGCTCACAAACGGGATGGAAGGCTGAAACAAGAAAAGCGACCCGGGAGGTCGGGTCGCTTTTCGGTGCGGAGGGGGAGGGATTCGAACCCCCGGTACCCAGAAGGGTACTCTGGTTTTCGAGACCAGTGCGTTCAGCCAGGCTCCGCCACCCCTCCGTATGTCGTTTTTACTACAGGACGTACTGGAATGACCGGCGCCAGGTGCTGTTTCACGAGAGCGCCCGCCCCAACGGTGAAAAATCTGTCGAGGCGTCCAGGTGGGACCTCCCGCGGCCGGCTGGGGGACTCCATGCCCCACATCCCACATCCCTGCACCTCGCCGCCCAACCGGAGCATAGTCCGTTACGACGATGCTGTGTCGAGGCGCAGCGCAAGGACCCGGTTCGCCTCCGCTGCAGCCTCCGCCCCCCGCTCCGTTTGTGCCGCCGGTCGGGCGACGGAGGAGCGCTCGGCCGCCTCGTTCAGCGCCTGGATGCTCTGCGGCCGATCCCGCGGGCCCGTGACGATCCACAGGGCCATCGGCACGTGCGCGGTGTCAGCACGCCCGATCTCTGCTCCGAGATAGTGGGCATCGTCACGATGCGGGGCGCGCACCGTGAAGGCGTGACGTACGACGGCGGACGTGTCCGCCAGAAGCTCCCGGATGAACCGGACCTGCGCCGCACTCGCCGGCTGCACGTCCTGGATCGACAGCGGGTCGGCGGTCGCGCCGCGCGTCGAGTCCACC
>JAAAPH010000276.1 GCA_009908415.1 Bacteroidota bacterium | reverse complement strand
TCGACGAAGAGCCGGGTTTCGTCAACGTGTTGAACGCGCCTTCCCCGGCGGCGACCGCCTCGCTAAACATCGGTTCGACCGTCGCTGAGCGCGTTGTGGCACAGCTTCAGGCCGTCTAATCGTACATCACATATTCGATACCGCGAGATTATGGACATTGCTACGAACGGAGCGGACGTGAAAAGATACCCCATCGAGGTGCTACGCCAATTTTGCGAATCGGTGTTTCGTCATTTCGACGTGCCGGCCGAGGATGCCCAACAGGCGGCGGCCGTGCTGTCGGCCGCAGACCGTCGCGGGATCGACTCACACGGCGTGGCCCGTCTCAAAACCTACTTCGACATGTTGCGTCACGGACGCATTAATCCGCAACCGACCATTGAGGTGGTCCGAGAAACGCCGTCGACTGCCACGGTAGATGGCGACAACGGGTTAGGGCTCGTCGTGGGCCCACGGGCGAATGCGCTCGCGATGGAAAAAGCCGAAGCCGTAGGGTCGGGCTGGGTGAGCGTGCGCAATACCAATCATTATGGGATCGCGGGCTATTACGTGCTGCAAGCCCTGGAACGCGACTTGATCGGGATGGCCATGACCAACTCCACCAAGCTGGTCGCCCCGCACCGCGGTGCCGAACGGATGCTGGGGACCAATCCCATTGCCATGGCCTTTCCGGGCAAAACGGAGCCGCCCGTGGTCATCGACCTGGCCACGAGCTGCGTGGCGTACGGCAAGGTCGAGATCAAGCGCCGCGAGCAGGCACAGATGCCGTACGGGTGGGCCATCGATCGGGACGGCCATCCAACCCAAGACCCGGACGCCATGATCGATGGCGGGGCTCAACTCCCGCTTGGCTCCGATGAGGATCGAAGCGGCCACAAGGGATACTGCCTCGCCGCGATGGTGGATATTCTCACGTGTGTGCTCAGCGGGGCCAACTGGGGGCCATTTGCTCCGCCGTTCGCCCTGCGGCAGGAGATTCCCGAAGAGAGCGTCGGCAAAGGCATCGGTCATTTCTTTGGGGCCTGGCAGATCGAAGGCTTCCGGGACCCGGAAGAGTTTAAAGCTCAGATCGATAAATGGGTGCAGACGTTTCGGGCGACCAAGCCGGTGCCGGGGGCTGAGGAGGTCCTCATCCCGGGCGACCCGGAGCGGCATGCCGAGGCCCGGCGGCAGAATGAAGGGGTCCCCGTCTTGGGGCCGGTGGTCGAAGATCTCGAACGCATCGTGGAGTATACGGGGATTCCGCTGGCCACCGACTAGCCGGCGGGTCGTGGCGGCATAGGCGTACAGACAGCCGGCCGCCGCGTCACCATGTCCAGTCGCTACCCGAAGCACGACCGCCCCGATAGTACAGTTCGCGCCGTGGTGGCGCCCGGTCGTGTCCGGCACGCATGCAGCCCGTCACAATGTTGGGGCCACCGGTCGCCCGGGGCCCCTGGACCGGGGAAGCTATGGGCACGGCGCTCCTCGCACCCACGAGCAGGGACAGCCCCATCCGGCCGCGGCCCGGAGGGCGGGGCGTTCGGCCGTGTCGCTTCCGCAGAAGGGCCTCTCGGGCCGCAGGGGCCCGTGGTGCGGCATCCTGCAACCCTTCCTGCAGAGGCTCTCGGTGGGGCGCTCCATGCCCAATCCGCCCTCCGGAGAGGGGCAAATGTTAAGAAACTGTTTATCAAGATTTGATGAATGTAAAGATTGAGTTGAATTGCTCAATCCTTTAATATTACAATAGTACCGTGCTGGTGAAAATATGGTTACTTCATGAAAGCGGTCGTCCCATCAATCCAACTATAGCGCCATGAGACGGGAGAAATTGCTACTGATCAGCTTGTTGGCCATCGCGTTTGCGATGGTTCCAAACACAGCCTGGGCACAAACAGGAGAAATAAGCGGCGTGGTTGCCGATAGCCTCACGGGCGAAGCGCTTCCGGGGGTTAACGTCGTTGTGGTCGGCACGCAGCAGGGCGCCGCCACGGACGTTTCCGGGAACTACACCATCAGCGGGGTATCCCCGGGCATCTACGACGTGCAAGCCACGTTTATCGGGTACGAGCCGAAAATGGTGGAAGACGTGGAGGTGCTCGCCGGAGAAACCGCCCAGGTTGACTTCATGATGGCCGAAGGGGCGTTTCAGCTGGAGGAGGTCGTTGCCGTTGGGTACGGGACCCAGCAGCGGCAGGACGTCACGGGCTCGGTGAGTTCCGTCGACGTTGAAAGCATCCAGGGCATGCCGCTGACGAGCCCCGATCAGGCGTTGCAGGGCCGTATCGCCGGGGTCAGCGTGCAATCGTCGACGGGGATTCCTGGCGGAGGCCCGGCCATTCAAGTGCGAGGGACGGCGAATGTCGGGGCGGGCGGCCAGCCGTTGTACGTGATCGACGGCTTTGCCCTCCCGCAGCCCAGTCAAGGGCAGGTGACCCGCCGCAACCCGCTGGCGGACATTCCGCCCGAGGATATCGAGTCGATTTCTGTCCTGAAGGACGCGTCGGCCACGGCGATTTATGGGTCGCGCGCGTCGAACGGCGTTGTGATCATCAACACCAAGTCCGGCCGGAGTGGCGCCTTCGAATTCAACGTGTCGGCGTCGACCAGCACGAGCCAGGTGATGGAGGACATCAACGAGCCGGCGACAGCCCGGCAATTCGTCGATTTCCAGAATTTCATCTGGGAAGAACGGGTTCGCAACGGCGAAGCCTCCGAGGTACCCGCCGAATACCAGAACCCCGATCAGTATGGGGCCGGTACGAACTGGTTTGACGCGATCTACAACACCGCGCAGCGTTACAACGTGAACATGTCGGCGAGTGGGGGGACGGATCAGCTTCGCTCCTTCTTCTCGCTCGGGTTCACCAGCGAAGAGGGGCTGCTAGAGAATAATGACTACACGCGCATATCGGCGCGGGCCAACCTCGATGCGAACTTGACGGAGCGGCTCGCCCTGGGGCTGAATCTGGCCCCCACGTTCTCCGAGCGCAACCTCAACTGGGGCGGCAACGGCCGCGGTGGACCGGGGGGCGCGCCGTGGATGTTGTGCCCGATCCCGCCCGTGCGCGACGATGACGGATCGTTCCATACGCAACCCGGCCAGGAGTGCACCGGTGTGTGGTCGCACCCGAACCCGGTCAAGTGGCTCCAGCAGCAGGTCGACGAAGAGCGGACGCTCCGCACCTTGGCCAGCGCGTTTGCGGACTACCAGCTCATGGACGGATTGTCGGCTCGCACGAGCTTCAATGTCGATTTTCGGACCGGCGAGCGCGATCAGTTCCGCCCCTCGTCACTTGGGTTTATCAACAGCCCGCCGCCGGTCACGCCCACGGGCGCGTTTAATACCGATGGCTACTTGAACTGGTTGAGCGAAACGACGCTAAACTGGCAGTCCGAATTGGGCCCCGGGAGCATCGACGCCATCGGGGGATTCACGATCCAGCAGCAGACCGAAGGCGGGTCGCGCTTCACGGGGCAGTTCCCGGGCGACGAGATCCGGACGCTCAACGTGGCCTCGCAAATCGACGGCCTCACCGATGAGGCCGAGTGGTCGCTGATGTCGGGGCTCGGGCGTGTCAATTACAACCTCTTTGGCCGCTACGTCTTCACGGGGACGATCCGGGCCGATGGCTCCTCGCGCTTCGGCCAGGACAACCGTTGGGGGACGTTCCCCTCGGGGGCTGTTGCCTGGAACTTGCACAATGAGTCGTTCATGGAGGAGCTCTCGGACGGCGCCATTCCCGAGCTTCGTCTCCGGGCCTCGTACGGGCTCACCGGAAACAATCAAATCGGGAATTACGCCTCGCTGGGTGTCGTTGGAAGCTCGGACTATGTGTTTGGTGGCAGCGCCGCAGCCGGCCGCGTCCTGAACACAATGGGCAATTCCGCGCTCTCTTGGGAGAAAACGCGGGAGGTGAACGTCGGTCTGGACGCCGTCCTGTACGACTTCCTCCTGGAGCTGTCCGTCGATGTCTACCAGCGGAACACGACCCAACTGCTCATCGATCGCGAGCTGCCGATGACGGCGGGGTTCGGGGGCGTTACGGAGAACACCGGTGAGCTGCGCAACCGCGGCCTCGAGGTGGCCCTGAACGCTACGAACGTGAACCGCGAAAACTTCCGGTGGAATACGGACGTGACGTTTGCGCTGAACCGGAATGAGATCGTTTCGCTCCCCGGCGGCGAAGATGTGCGCTACAGCGCATGGCCGGCCCGCTACATCCACCGCGAAGGGATTCCGATGTCCTCGTACGTGGGGCACATCGTCGATGGCCTGTACGAGTCCCAGGAGCAAATCGACAACATGGCGTCGCTGGCCGGCTCGGTGCCCGGGACGATGATCTTCCGGGACATCAATCAGGACGGGCTGATCACACCGAACACGATGGCGCCCGATGGCGACTTCGTCGTGATTGGCGATGCCTACCCGGACTTCACGTTTGGCATCGGGAATACGATGGCCATTGGCCCACTCACCCTCCGCGCGCAGATCACAGGCGCCTTCGGGGGGGATAACCTCCGAACGGAATGGATCACGACCTCGCGGAATATTGATGGCCTGTTCAACGTCGATGCGGCCTACGTCGAGAACTTCTGGCGGTCGCCGGAGCAGCCGGGCGACGGACTCACCCCCACCCCGATCGGGGGGGCGGCGCCGCGCCAGCACTACCGCGATTGGATGCATACGATGTTCATGGACGACGCCAGTCACATCTGGCTGCGGGATGCGATGGTTCGATATGACTTCAGCAGCGGTGCATTTGCAGGAACGGGGATCTATGTCTCCGGAAGCAACCTCTTCCTCCTGACGCCCTACCCGGGCAACCCGGATGCGACGAATCTCAATGATCCGTCCAACAACCCGGGCATGGACGACGGGAATTATCCGCTTCCGAGGACGGTCACGTTTGGCATAGACGTCTCCTTCTAGTCATTAGCCGTGCCCATCGGGGGGAGAGTAGCCGCCCGATGGGCCGAAACCCGCATCCTCACCTGTAGCCCAATTCAATCCGTGGAGTGACATGACGATGAGATATCGTACCCTGATACCGTCTTTCGTAATCGCAAGCCTCGTCCTCGTTTGGGCCGGCTGCGACTCTTTCCTCGAACCGGAACCGAAGTCCTTCTCGACGACGGCCAACTTCTACACGCAGCCGTCCGATTTCGAGCAAGCCATCAACGGGGTGTATGTACAGCTCCGTAATCTGACCGACGGCGACCCATACATTAACGCCACCGACCGGCGGGCTCATACGCTCACTAAGCACTTTGACGTGAACCTCCCGCACACGGTCTCGGGCGATCCACAAACCGATGAGTTCACGATGGTGGCGTCGAACGGCAACTCCATTGACCTCTGGGGCAATACATACGATCTCGTCAAAGAGGCCAACGTTGTCATCAATCGGATCGAGGAGGTCGAGTTTGAGGACGGCGCTCAGAAGAGCCGAATCGTAGGGGAGGCGAAGTTCATGCGGGCCTTTGCCTATTGGTTTGCGGTCCAGACCTGGGGCGGCGTTCCGATCGTTCTCCAAGACGCTCGCACCCCCGCCGAGGGCATTCCCGAAGGGGGACGCGCCTCCGCTGAGGCCGTCTACCAGCAGATCATCACGGACCTCCAGGATGCGATTGCAGGGCTCCCCGTTTCGTATGCGGGCGGCCAGGCCGGGCGCATCACGCGGGGAGCGGCCAAGTTCCTGTTGGGCCGCACGTATCTGCTGACGGAGGATTACCCGTCGGCCCTGAGCGAGTTTGAGGACCTAGACGGCGGCGAGTTTTCCTACATGCTCCTGGATGACTACCGAGAGGTCTTCAATCCGGCCAATAAGAACAATGCCGAGTCCATCTTGGAGATTCAGTACAATCCCGGATTGGCCGGGCAGGGCGACTGGGATGTGTTCAACGATATTCTGCCCATCAACGCAGGGGAAGCGCTGCTGCCGCCGGAGCGTCCCGTGTTCGTTCCGAATGGCAATATCCTGCCGACCCCCGATATCATCGATAGCTATGAGACCGGTGACGAACGCTTTGAGGGGTCGATTGCATGGTTCATCGATCCCGAGAATAGCTCCTTCCCCGAAGTTGCTTGGCCCGAGGGTAATCTGGCCACGTCGACGGCACCTGGAGACTCCATCCCGTACTTGCACAAATATTTCTGGCCGGGCCAGGTCACCTCAAGCGGCGAACCGCTCAATAATCGGATTCTTTTCCGGTTCGCGGACGTGCTGCTGTCCGCGGCCGAGGCCCACTGGCGGCTTGGCGAGCCCGGGCCGGCGGAAACGTACCTGAATCGGGTTCGCGCCCGGGCCGACTTGGGGCCGGTTGACCTCTCGAATTACACCGGGGAGTGGACCGGAGATGCCCTCGGAGATGCCATCCTCCAGGAGCGGAGCATCGAACTGCTGGCGGAAGGGCACATGTGGCTCGACCTGAAGCGCTTCGGCTCCGATGTGGCCATTCGCGTGATGGAAGCCCACGGCGAGCGGTTCAAGGCGCGGGATAATAAAGTGACCGCAGATATGTACCTCATCGAGGATTATAAGCTGCTGTATCCGATCCCGCCGGGCGACATCGAACTGGCCGACCTGGAGCAGAATCCAGGCTGGTAGAACAGGGGGCCGGCCGGTTGCGGGCGTATGCGTCGCAACCGGCCCGGCAACTGCCACCGGATCGGCAGCATGCATTTACATCGAACGATTAGCAAGTTCCGTCAACGTACTCGACTAGGAGGTCGCAATATGTCGACATTGGTTAAAAAGGCAATTTTCACCGTGATCCCGCTGTTGTTCGCCACGGTGCTCGTCGTGTCGCCGGCCCAGGCGCAGATGGGGTTTTCGGCGGGATACGGATTTAACATTCTCAACCAGCCAAGCTTCGAGGGGGCGACGAACGAGTTCGACGGGAACGGCGGGTTTAACGTCGGCCTCTTCTACAATTTTCCGATGGGCCGTGTGGCCCTTCAGCCGGGTCTGTCGCTGCGCCAGAGCAGCCTGGATTGGCAGCTCGATGAGGTCAACTTTTCTCCACTGCAAGGACAGATCCGGGTCGTGGAGATCCCCGTCGATGTGCGCTACCGCTTTCCGGGGGAGGCCTTCACGCCGTACGTAGCCGCCGGGCCGGGCTTCAACTTCGTGCACACGGCCCAGCACGACATGCGGCTCGCTCTGGATCGACCGCAGGGTACAACATATTTCACGTCCGTGAATCTGGGGGCGGGCGTCGAGGTCCCGCTTGAGGGGCTGGGCATGATGCTGCTCCCCGAACTGCGGTACAGCCAGGCCCTGTCCGGATTCCTCAGAGAAAGCTACATGATCCGGACGGTCCCCTTCGAGGCCGACAGCTCCGTGCGGATGAGCAGCCTCACCCTGCGACTGGGCATACGGTTTCTGACGATTCGCTAATTGGCCTGAAGGGTTTGCCGCCATTCACGCCATTGGTTATGTTAAGATACGAAGGAGTAGATACAACGGAGTAGCTGCGACGGGCTGAAATAATGCGGCGCGTTCGAAGGACGCCCTTGCGGTGGCCCGTTGTGTTGTGATTCTTGCCGTCCGAATTCCACCCATCAACCTGCATCGAACCCATGTCATCTGAAGCGGCCAGTCAGCAGAGCAGCACCGCGAGCGGCCAGGAACTGCACCGCAAGCGACTCTTCTTCGCGAGTTGCATGGCGCTCATCGCGACGTCGG
>JAAAPH010000311.1 GCA_009908415.1 Bacteroidota bacterium | reverse complement strand
GGCTGGAGGCTTGAATCATCCCACGTCGGAGGCGGCTTTCATCGCCGCCTCGTCGCGGTAAAGGGGAACGAGTTTCCGCGACGTGAGCTTTCCTTTTACCGCGTGCCAGCGGATGGCGCGATCCCATCGGCGCCACTCTGCCGTCGGCTGTGCTCGCCAGGGCCGGGTCACGATCAGAAGGGCCGCCTGCACGAGTGTGCGCGCCAGAAGACCCGCTTCGGTCAAGCCGGGGCGCGTGCTGGTTCGGACCAGGGCCGCGACATAGGCCTGCGCGCCGGCGAGGTGCCGCCGCGCGAGGTAGTCCAGTTCGCACCGATGCGCCGGAACAAAGTCTTCGGCGAGCGCATCGGCGACCCACCCGAAACGCCGACCGTTTCGCTGAAGGCTGCAGAAAAGCTTGAAGTCCTCGCCACCGCAAAGGCCGAACGCGGGATCGAAGGGCTCGTCGGCCGCGAGCGTCGTGGCGCGCTTGAAGACGCTGTTCGCCGTCGCGAGCGGAAAGCCCTGCTGTCGGCCACGGCCGAAGGCCACGAGTTCGTCGCCGGTGGCACCGTGCCAGCGGCGCCTGAACATGGTCTCCACGAAGGGTGAGACCCTCGCCCCATCCTGGAACCGTGGCTCGATAGGGCCGAACAGAGCGTCGTAATCCGAGAACTCGAGCGCGCGCGTGAGGGCCTCCAGCCAGCTCGCATCCACCCGCTGGTCGTCGTCGAGGAAGGCGACGAACGGATGCCGGGCTGCCCTGACCCCGGCGTTTCGGGCAACCGATATGTTCGGGGGATGAGCCGTCACGTAAATCAATTCGAACGGCACGCGAGGGCGCGCCGCGATCACCGGTTCCGCCGAACGGGTGTCGCTATTGTCGACGACGATGACCTCAAGGTCGCTGCGTTCCACACCGTTCATCGTCGTCAGGGAATCGAGCAAGCCGCCCAGTAGCGCGGGACGCTCGTAGGTGCAAACGACGATCGACAGCGCCAACTCGGTGGTGGTCGCGCGCGGGGGAGACGCCGAAAGGCCGAGAATGTCAGGCATCCACCTCTCCGGGCCGTCGGGGCCGGGCGCCCCCCAGGTTTCGCGTTGCGTCGCCACGAACGGCGGGGCCGCCGGAGATCCGCGACATCGAAGGAGGGGGCGGCTCGCCGGAAGCCACCACGCCTTCACGCTCGACCAGGAACATCAACAACAAGGAAACATTGCACAATAATTGGCCTCGATTAAACAGGCTCGCTTCCATGCCGTTGTGTATGAAAAATACCACCAAAAAGAACACGGCGAACAAAGCCAGACGACGCGCACCGCTGTGCAACGGCGCGATGAAGGCAAGCGTCGTTGCCATGACAAGCGAACGGAACACGATCAGTGTCGCAAAAATGGTGGCCGGCACGCCGAGCTGCAAAGCGAGATCGAGATAGCCCGAATGGGCCTGGTTGATCAGCCCCACGTCGACCTGGCGCAACCAACTCCCCGCCGGTGCGCGCTGCAACGGGTCGGCCGCGGCTCCGACGTCCCAGAAGGCGCCGTAGCCGACGCCGAGCCATGGCCGGCTTTGGATTTCGGCGAGCACAAAACTCCAAATATCGGTGCGGCCGGTGAAAGTGGGATCGCCGAAGACTAGATCGAGGACGTCAGCAAGGGACCACGCGTTCGCGGCCACCACGAAGAGAAAGCCCAATACCGCCCACAGCACCGCCAAGGAAGCAATCAACCCCCACACGGCGCCGATGCGCCAGCACAGAAAGAGCGGCCCTCCGATCAGCACGATCAACGCGGTTAGACCGACCGAAGTCTTGCTTTCCGTCATCACCAGAAAAGCGCAGCCGACCAGCATCACGGCCGCACTCAAAGCGAGTCGGCGTGGTCGCGGATGCGCCAGCATCTCCGCATAGGCGGCGATCACGGCCATCATCCCGACGATGCCGGCGACGTTCTTTGAGCTGAACATGCCTCGGACGCCCAGCGGCGTGATCGCGAAGTCGGGCGCCAGAACGGGCGTCGTAATATTGAAGGCCGCCAACAGACCTAGAAAAATCAGCGTCGCGTCAACGAACCGCTCTGGTCGGTCCAGTCCTACCGTAATCGCGAACGCGATCGTGGCCAGCATGATCAGCAGGACGATCCGACGCACGGCGATACCGGGGAAGTCCGCCCACAGGATGCTGATCAGGCAGATGCCGAGCAGCTGCAACACCCAGGCGTTACGGCGCGCGAGCGAGAGCGCGCGTTTCCGAAATGCCACCAGTGGAACGCCGGAAAGCAAGAACAGGTTTACCACCACCAATCGGTCGAGCATGCTGCCCGAGGCACGTGCGGCCGGGTCGACCACCCCGAAGGGCGTGGTGCCGATGAACGTGAAGGTCAAGAAACCTATCAGCAGCGCGAACGACACGGCGTGGACGACCCGCTCGTGCCGGCAGATGACGTCCTTTTGGACGGCCGAGTGCGGGGCGCCGAGCGGCGGCACGTCCGGCCGGCGCCAGAATTTGGGCCGGGTCGTATCGGGGATCGATCTCACTAACGTATCTTCGCGCGACGCCTCATTTCCCGGGCTACCAACCTGCCGAACGGGACGATCAATCCCAAATAGCGACGCCACAGACGCCTCGGCTCCGTGCCGAGGCGAAACAGCCACTCGGCGCCCATGCGCGACATCCATCGAGGCGCGCGCGGTTTCTGGCCCGTGAGGAACTGCAGGGCGGCGCCCACGCAGAAAGCGACACCGGTGGCCCGGCCCCGCCGGCGAAGGACCTCGGCGATCAGTTCCTGTTGCGGCGATCCCACCGCTAGGAAGATCAACTCGGCGGCCTCCGCTTCGATCGCCTCGACCACGGCTTGGCGGGCCTCCGCACGCTCGGCCAAACCCATGGGCGGACAGATCTGACGACAGTCGCGGAGGTCGTAGCGCATCCGCAGGGTGTCGGCGAGTCTAACGTCCCCGCCCACCAGCAGGATCGATGTCCGCCGATCGAAACGCGGATCCTCGAACAGATGCGCCACAAGATCCGCGCCGGGCACCGCGTCGAGCTTCGACCCGAGCAGAGACGCGACATGTTCGACGACGCGACTGTCGTTCACGCAGATCCAGGCGTTGGCGTAAGCTTCCGAGATCGCCCCGCCCTGGCGACCGATACGCACGAGATGGTCCGCATTGGGCGTCATCACGGTACGGAAGCGCTCACCATCCCCTTCGTCGAACACCTTGTCGAGAATGTCGGCCATCGACCAGCGATCGAAGGCGACGCCCAAAAACCGTCGGCGAAACGTCACCGATGCGTATCCCGGTGCGGGAGGCCGTCGGTAACTAACCGTCTCCGTCATCGATCCCCTCCGCAAGATGCTTTTCGGAAAAAAACAGGGCGAGCGGTAGCGAGGACGATCGTCGGTACCAAAGGTAAAGGAATGGGTAACGACGCCGACCGCGCCGTCGCGGCGCACCAACGCCGTGCACGGTCGTGTGCGATGGCGCCGGGCTCGAAGCAGCCATTTCTTCACGAGTCTGGCCCAATGATCTGATGATGAATACGAATTCGCAATTGGTCGCCATGATACCGGAACCGACGTCCGAAGTTGCCGCCGCCATTCGAGACGCGGCGCCCACCGCGCCGGTGGTGGTCGATTTCGACGAGACGTTGTGGCTCCTGAACAGCACCGAAACCTTTCTGCAGGCGGCGAGGCCGCGCTGGCTGGCCGTCCTCCTGCTCTTGCTGGTCGACGCGCTCCGGCCGTGGGCCTGGATGGGTAGAAAAGGTGGCTACGAGACATATCGCGACTGGATCCGGGTCAGGCTGATCACCGCTCTGATGCCGTGGACGTTGCCGCGATGGCGACGGCGCGCCCGGGTGTGGGGACCGCGTCATGCCAACGGGCGCCTCTTGACGCTGCTGGCGCAGTCGGCGGCGGGGCGCTGGGGGGTGGCGACCCTCGGCTTTCGCGAGGTGGTGCAGCCGCTGCTCGAGGCGGCGGCGCCCGAGGCGAAGCTGTGGACCTCGGCCCATCTCGGCTGGAACGGGTGGTCCATCCGTCGCAACGGCAAATTGGCGTCCCTCGAGCGCGATCTCGGCGCCCGCGCCCTGGCCGCGGCCGTGGTGATCACCGACAGCGAACGCGATCTCGAGGTGGAGCGCGGCGGCGCGCGCGCGGTCGTGGTTCATTGGCCGAACGCGCGCTTCCGCCCGGCACACCGCGGGTTCTATCTGCCGCTGCGTTACACCGAACAGGGCAAGCGGGCGGGCCAAGGCTACGTCAAGCGTGAAATCCTCAAGGTGGACGTCGGCCTCGCGGTGCTGGTCACCGCCTTTGCCGCCGCCGACCCGCTCCCGACCGGGCTCGCGGCCGCCCTGTTGCAGCTCTCGTTTTGGTGCGTGTACGAATTGGGATATTGGGAGAACGACGTCCTCGGGCGGCGTCTCGAAGCCCGGCCGACGCTGGGCCGACGTGCTCGCGTGATGGCGCGCACGGTGCGGCCGGCGCTCGCCTGGGTGGCGGCTGCCGCGCTCGGGGGCGGTGCGATCGGTGTCTACGCGCTTGGCGGTTCTCCCGGCGGCGCGACGATTGGGACCGCCGCCGCGGCCGGCATCGCCTGGTCGAGCTATCTGGTGGCCAGTCGGGTCAGCTTCGCCGTCTTCAACCGTGCCGACGAACGCTCGCGTTGCTTTCTTTATCTGCTGCTTCAGGGGTTGCGATGTTTTGCCCCCTTGTGCCTGCTGCCCGCGACGCCGGCTGGCGTCGCTGCCCTCACCGCCCTCGTGTTCGCGCGCTGGATACCCTATTCGACTTACCGCTGGTACGGCACGCGGCTGGCGTGGCCGGACACGTTCGCGCTGTTCGCGGTGTACGTCGTCTTGGTGACGCCGCACATCCTCGGCGGGCCGGGGCGCGCCGACTGGCCGCTCGCACTTCTGATCGGGCTCGTCTTCATGATCCGTGCCCGCCATGACTGGCGCCAGCTTCGACGGTCGTTCCACTGGCTCGACGGCCGCTGACCGGAGCCAGCGGCGTCGGGGCGCTGAACCGTGGCTGGTGCGAAACCACGAGCGGCCCATTTCACGCGCCTACGACGACGCGGCTTCGACCACCCAGAGCCAGCTTCACCGTCGACGTCGCCAGCAAACTCAAGGCGAACACCAACAGGGCGTAGATCGCCAGGTCGAGCCATGGATTTCCGCTGCGGGGCGGCGCCCCATCCGTCACGCCGCCGATCACGAAAGCGATGATGGGATGCAGAAAGAAAACCCCAAAACTCAATTTCGCGACGTGATTGAGCGTCGCCGCCAGCGGCTCCGCGAAGATATGAAGAATGCTGCAAAGGAATAGGATGCCCACCATTTTTTGAACGAACATAAAATCGAAAACGGGGGTGAAGGGCTCGGCGCGAATGTTGCCGACATGTCCGATCAGCAATCCCTGGATCGCGGCGAAGGCGATCAGCCCGACGCCGGAAAGCACCAGCATATCCGGCCGGCCGATGAGCCGGACGAAGGCGAGACGATCGCGCGCGCACAGGATCCCGAAAAGATAGAACGGCAGGAAGTAGAGCACGTTCTGGATCTGATCGACATCCGGCACCGGAGGGCGGTGCAAGACCAGCGCAACGGCGGCGGCGGCGCCGAACAGCAGCCACCCCCACTCCCGCCGGAGTCGAATGAACGCGTCGAACAGCGGCGACATCAAAAACAAAAGAAATATAAATGGAATAAACCAATAGGCTTGCATCATGTTACCGGTGCTCAACAAAAATACCAGCGTAACAAATACGGAATCCAGCACCGGACCATCACTGCTCTGTACGGAAACGTCCCAATTCCCAACTAATATGGTGTAGACCGCCAGCGGAAAACCTAAAACTAGATAAGGAACGACAACATTTTCGACTTTTTTGTTAATAAACGCCGCGTAATTCAAGCGTCCAGAAAACACATGATAATACAAAAAACCTGAAATAAACACGAAATATGCTGTCCCCCCAGTGATCAAATTGAGGAGAACATTGATGAGGTATCCTTCGGGAGGCGGAAACACGGGAAAGGCCAACCAATACATATGGCCGGCGACGATGAGGAAGATGGCGATCGCCCTAAAGTTGTCGATGAACACGATCTTCGCAGGACGGGCCGGCACCGGCGCGCTCATGGCGGTCTCACGCTGGTAGGTCATGGCGCGACGCGAACGGCCGGCGAGACCCGGCTCGGCTCGCGATGCACGCCGGCGCCGTGACGGCGAACCGCTCAGCGGCCACGTCACCAACCGCTACGGAGACGGCTGTGCTCCACAACATCGCGCGACCTTCTAGCGAGGTGATGGCCGTTGAGGCACATCCAGCATCATCGAGGCGGCCTGACGATCGCGCGCTCGCACATCGTGTCATTGCCGGCTGGGACTCGGTCGCCAGGACTTCCGTTTTCTGACACCAATAATGCATGGTACGGCGCAGTCTTCCTTTCGACAAGCGAGCTCGCCAGAATCCGACATACGAGCGTACTAAAATACACGTTCGCGCAGAATTGTGGCAGCGACGACATTCGCCTTCGTTTCGGCAAGCGCGCGTCACGGGCCCCAGTCCTTTCGTGGGCAGTGGCGGGCCGCGCCGCCCGTCCCCTTCTACACGTCATCGTCATCCGCTCGGCGTCGATACTCCCGTGCTGGTCGAGGGTAGGGCGGGGCATAAATGCATTGGACACTTCCAAAACGTTATGAATGCGGCAGGAGGGTCTTGTCGCGAAGGTGGTGGAAATTCTCGAGCGGCGCTCCGAGCGTCGGTAGCTGCGCCTGATTTGGCGGCTTGGTCAAGGGCGGTCGGCTCGAGAGGGTGAGCGAGGGTCTGCCAGCCGTCGACCTTGCGCATGACGATCTGCCCCGACGCCAGGAGCGCCCAGAACAGCATGGGCACCGTCTCGGCGACCGGCAGGACGGTCTGGGTCTTGATACGGCGGCGGAACTCCTCGTTGAGCCGTTCGATGGCGTTGGTGGTCCGCGCCGACCTCCACTGCTCGGCCGGCAGGCGCGTGAACGCGAACAGGCGGTCGCCGGCCTCTTCGAGGCTCGCGGCGACGGCGGGGCACTCGAGCCGCCATTTCTTCAGGAAGGCCTGCCGCGAGTTTGCGCCCCGTAGGCAGACGCCCGTAAAGCCGTCGTATTTTCAGGGTGTTAGATCACCTAACGGGCCGGCGGCACCGGGGGTGATGCGTTCGGGCGGCCGTCCCTGCGAATGATGGTGTGTTGAACGGCGTCGGCCGTGGCCGCGCCAAGCATCATTGAGGGACGACCGTGGAGCACTATGCCGGGGTCGACGTGTCGTTGGAACGCTCGAGCGTCTGCGTGGTGGACGACGGCGGCGAGACCGTCGTCGAAGCCAAGGTGACGAGCGAGCCGGACGCGCTGGTGGCGTGGCTGCGGGCACAGCCGTTCGACCTGGCGCGGATCGGGCTGGAAGCGGGTCCGCTGTCGCAATGGCTGTTCGCCGGCCTCCGTGACGCCGGCTTCGCCGCCGAGCTGCTGGAGACCCGGCACGTGCGCGCGGCGTTCAAGACGATGCCGGTGAAGACCGACAAGAAGGACGCGCGCGGGATCGCGCAGCTGATGCGCCTCGGTTGGTTCAAGCCGGTACACTGCAAGTCGCTGGCGGCGCAGGAGACCCGGGCGTTGCTGGCGGCGCGCGCCGAGCTGTTGCGGCGG
>JAAAPH010000104.1 GCA_009908415.1 Bacteroidota bacterium | reverse complement strand
CGCGATCGTCGCAACCGGGGCGCCGAACATGTCCGATCGCCCTGTAGGTGTTTTTCCGTGAGAGTTGCCTGCGCGCTAGGATCGTCTCGCGTCGGCGTCGGGGGGCCCAAGTAGATGTGCCATCGAACGGGCGATGGCGTCAAGTCATTCGCACGCGGTACGCCCGAAAGCGCCTCCCTGAACGGACGGCTGCAGCTACTGAAGGCGAAGGGGAGTTGCCGTTCAGGACGTGGTTCCGCGCGGGGAAGCGTCGGCGGAGTGTGCGTCAGATCAGGTGCCCTTGTAGGAATTTATCCTACAGGGCATTGGTGGTTTTGCGGATCGGAAATAAGCGAATAGCGCACGATTTTATTTGCCTAAACGAGTTTCTTTGGTCGCCCGTATCACGGGGAGCTAGCGAGTCTTTAGCGCAGGAAAACACGCTAGCGCAAGAAAACACGCTGGCTCGGGTCACCCCGTTGGCCCTACCCATCAGACGGCCCATCGAGTACGCTATCCCCAACGTTCACCCAAGCGAACAAGACCAATGCCTCGAATACAGCAGTTCAGCCATCGGGGAGTGTCCGCCTCCTCAGAGTCTAAAGCCTCCCCAGGGCTTGAGGCCGTCGTCGACAGCGCCCATCACACGTGTTTGGAGGCGTCGCAGGATCTCGGTGAAGTCCACGCACTTCTTACTGCTTGCGAGGGGCCGGGTCGTACCGAGCAGGTCCAGGTCTCCCTCCATCGGATTGCTAGCGTCCTAGAGGACGCAGTCCGTGCGTTGCGGGCCGCGGCTGATGAGTCTTGAGGCCAGCAGCCGGATGTTTCCACCGGTTTATCGATTGGAACGAGCCGGTCCGCGGCCGGCGCGCCGTCTTGCGTGCGTGAGCCGGTAGCCCCCAGTGCCTAGGTGTGAGCCCCCTCGGTCACTGTCCGGTGCTGATCGAGGGGGCCGTTGGGCCAGAGCCTGTGTTTCCTTTCGCACAAAAGGCTTGGTCCGCAGCGGCGGCTCGGAGCCCGACGCCGCACGGGCGAGCGCTCCAATCGGGCGAGTGGCCTGCCGTCCGACGCCTTGTCGTGTTCACCCTATCGTCGAAACCTATTCCTACTAATATGGCCCATCGGATTTATCTCGTCGAAGATCATCCTGTAATGCGCAAAGGATATGCCGCCGTCATGGGGCGAGAGATGGACCTGGAGATCTGTGGAGCTACCGGGTCCGTCCGGGAGGCGCGCCAGCACATCCCGGAGGTTCAGCCCGACCTCGTGATCGTCGACCTTGCGCTCGAAGACGGAAACGGCTTGGAACTCATCAAGGATTTGCATGCGAGGCTACCCGACTTGCCCATGCTTGTAGTCACGATGCGCGACGAGTCGGTCTATGCCGAGCGCGTGCTGCAAGCGGGAGCACGGGGCTATCTCATGAAAGATGAGGCGGACGCCCGGGTCGTCGAGGCGGCTCGTAAGGTTCTGCGGGGCGGGTTGTATCTGAGCCCGGTGCTCAGCAGCCAGCTCCTGATGCAGTTTGCCGGGAACCGGCCGGCCGGGGATCCCTCGCCGCTCGCCCAACTCAGCGACCGTGAACTAGAGGTGTTTGAGTACCTGGGGCAGGGGCTGTCGACGCGCGAGATTGCGGAGAAGCTGACGCTCAGTCCCAAGACGGTCGACTCGTACCGGACGCGCGCCAAGGAGAAGCTTTCCATCGATTCGAACGCCCAACTCAGGCGGCGGGCCACCCTGTGGGTCGAGCATGAGAATGCCGATCCCTAGGGCGGCCAGACCGGGGGCAGCAGGAGACCACCCGTTCGCGGGCGCACCTCAGTGTCCGATAGGGGAGTGCTCCACACGGATGTGCGCCATTAAGCGACACGAGGCTCCGAATTTTGCTGTAGTTCCTGAACAGGGGCGGGTGGCATTATCTGGGTGTGCTTCATTGGAAACGATGCGGACGCCAAGACGAACGGACCGTGGAGACATGGGCCAGGGCGGACAGCGCTCGGGCGCCAGGGTCCCACGCGACGCCCGCAATGGCCTTGCGCAGTCGGTGTGCCGGCCCGATGGATCTCGATTCTCTAGGGGGGATGACGGATCAGTGGGGCATCGGGTCGGCCCGGCTGCGCGTTTGTGTGTACGTCGTGTCTTTTAGCGTATCGCGGCGCGCCTAGGCAAGGGGGCAACCCGGGAAAGCCCACCAGGGCAGGGTCGGGAGACCCCGTCGATCCCATGCCCGCTGTGCCGACGGGGGAATGCATCAGTCGATCCCTAATCATCTGAACCGAAATTCACTATGGCCGCGCTCAATCTTCCTGCCGCCGAGTATGTGATCACCCTGAACGACGGGTCCACGACAACCATCACGGTCGATCCTGGCGAAAACCTGGAGGAGGTCATCGCAGAATACCTCGAGGCCCGTGGTGCCGACATCGACACCGTCGCTTCAGTCGAGTTGGTCCGCGCGTTCGACCGCGAGGAGCGGCGCACCTAGCCGATGGCACCCGTGTGAACGTCGTGCACGCCTTCTCGGTCACGCTTCCCGATGCGGCCTTTCCGGTTCCAGTACCCACCGCACCGCCTTCCGGAGCCCCGCAGTCAGGCGCCGCGCAACGCCGCGGTCGGCGTGGTCGGATTCTCTCTGTGGGGCAGGCGCTACACGGGGCCGAAGATGAGGTGACCGAAGTCGCAGAGGCCGTGATCCAAGGGAAGTCGTTCATCAGAACGGGGGATCCGATGTTCAAAAACCGAGAAGAGGCTGCGCATCAACTGGTCCAGCACCTGGCGGAGTACAAAGGCACACGTCCGCTTGTACTGGCCATTCCCCGTGGAGCCGTACCGATGGGCAAGATCATTGCCGAGGCCCTGGAAGGGGAGCTCGATGTCGTCCTCGTACACAAGCTGGGGGCGCCCGGCCATCCCGAATATGCCATTGGAGCGGTTAGCGAGACGGGGGACGTTTTTCTTCGGGCGCAGGCGAAGGAGCCGGCCCTCCCCGAGGCCTACATCGACCGTGAGGCGGACGAGCAGGGACGGGTGTTAAAGGCGCGCCGCGAGATATACACCCCCGATCGTGGGCCCATCGATCCCGAAGGGCGTACAGCCATTGTGGTTGACGACGGGGTGGCTACTGGGGCGACCATGGGGGCTGCGCTTGAGACCGTGCGCAGAGCCCGCCCCGAGCGGTTGGTGGTCGCGGTGGCCGTGGCGCCGGCAGAGACGCTGGAGCGGCTCCGATCGCTTGCCGATGAGGTGGTTTGCCTGGAGGTGCCCGCCTTCTTTATGGCTGTTGGTCAGGCCTTCATGGAGTTTGAGCCCGTGACCGACGAAGACGTTGTGCGCCTCTTGCGATCGGTCCCGAACAGGCTGTAGCGGGCCGTGCCGAAGAGCTACCGCTGCCGCCGCCCTACGGGCATGATGGCAAGCGGCTCTTCACCGTCAGGAAGGTTCAACACGGCCTTGACGTCTGCGTCGTCGAAGGCGCCGACGATGACTGTTCCCAGGTTGCGTGCCGTCGCCTGGAGGTAGATGTTTTGGGCCACGTGCCCCGCTTCGATGTGGGCGTAGCGCGGGGCCCGTCCCCCGTACTTGCGCGCCGTGCGCTCGTACACGGCGGTAATCACCATCGCGATGGCGCCGGCCTGGACCCAGGGCTGGCCGAGGGCGGCACGGGCCAGGTCGGCCCGCCGGTCCCGGCGTTCGGTTGCGACGAGCAGGTGATCACCGGGCCGGTAGCGGTACACCCCCGGCGCCAGGCCCTCGACCCGTCCGGCCACCACATGGAGTTCGATCGGATAGAGGGCCCCGGCCGACGGTGCCGTGCGGTACCCGTTGGCGTGCGTAATGCCCTGCGCGGCCCACAGCAGCTGCGATACGTCGTCGAGCGTCATCGCCTCGCCCTGATACGCCCGCACCGACCGGCGCTGGTTCAGGGCGCGTTCGACGGACATCGTGCCGGTACGGTCCGGTGTGGGCAGTTCGACGGATTGCGCAGGCTGGGCGCGGGGCGCACCGGCCGGATGCATAGCGAGGGCGATCACCATGGGCGGGAGCAGAAGCGCGATTGATTTCATACGTCATTCGGGTACGTTGGGGGATGCGATGGTCGACCCGTCCGGTCGTCCATGCTCATGCCTCTTCGGGTCAGGGCCCCGTCCGAACCGAGACATCGGGAGGGCTGAGCGCGGCCTCCGGCGTCTCGTGCCACGGCGTTTCATCGCAACGCAGCGGCGAACCAGTCGGCCGCCACCCGGGCGACCTCGTCCAGCTCGCCCTCGCCGTCGAAGAGATGGCCGGCGCCCTCGACGATATGCAGCTTCTTTTCACCGGAAAGCTGCTCGTAGGCCGTACGATTCAGGTTGAGCACCGGCGTGTCGGCTCCGCCCACGATGAGCAGGCACGGCGCGTGGATCCGGTCGAGCACCGCGGTAGCCAGGTCCACGCGCCCGCCGCGTGAAACGACGGCATGGATGTCCCGTCCGAGGCGGGCTGCTGCGTGGAGGGCCGCCGCTGCGCCGGTGCTGGCGCCGAAGTAGCCCACCTTCAGGGCGCGCGTGGCTTCCCGCCGGTGCCACCACGCGGTGACCGCGACGAGACGGTCCGTCAGCAGCGGGATGTCGAAGCGGTTCGCGCGGGTCAGGTCTTCCTCTTCGGTGAGCAGGTCGAAGAGCAAGGTGCCCAGGCTCTGCGTGCGAAGGATCTCAGCCACCCGGTTGTTGCGCGGACTGTTTCGGCTGGATCCGCTCCCGTGGGCGAAGATCACCAGGCCCGTTGCCTCTGCAGGCAGCGCAAGATGACCCTCCAGCTCGATGTCATCGACCGGAATGGACAGGGAATGATCAGCGTGTGGCACCACGGTCCTATCGGTTTGCTTCGTCACATTGCGTCTCGCACTGACGGCCTGCTGGGTTGGGTTCGGTACACTGCATCAAGGGGGAGGGCGACTACGGCGGGGATCAGGGCGGAGAGGCGGTTAGGGCCATTAAGAGGACGCTCGATCGAGATTCCACGCCATAGTTCTGCTGATTCTCCAGCAGGCGTTCGGCGCCGTCGTCGAGGATGTCGGAAGGGGACGGCGCGGCGGTATCCACTTTCAGGTGCCACGCGTGTTCATCAGGTGCCGGGGGCAGCGTAAAAGAGGCCGCTTCCGAATCCGGGTTAAACAGGAGATAGAAAGCGCCGGTCTTCGCGCTTCGAACGAGGCCGGCCAGCCGATGCGTCGTCGGGGCGCTCCACTCGGGGGGCTGGCCGTCCGGGTCGTACCATGCGATGTCCCCCTCGTTGTAGAACGCCTCTTTGCGAAAGACGGAATGCGACCGCCGAAACGCGATCATGTGCCGCACAAAGCGGTGCAGCCCGGTGTGCTCGTCCAGCCGATCCCAGTTCACCCAACTGATCTCGTTGTCCTGGCAGTAAGCGTTGTTGTTGCCGCCTTGTGTGCGCCGAAACTCATCACCGCCTAACAGCATGGGGACGCCCCGCGAGAGGAACAGGGTCAGCACAAAGTTTTTGATCTGGCGCGTGCGCGTCGCCTGAATTGCGGCATCGTCGGTTTCGCCTTCGACGCCGTAGTTGGCGCTGTAATTGGCGTCGGGCCCGTCGCGGTTGAACTCGCCATTGGCCTCGTTGTGTTTGCGCGCATAGCTCACGAGGTCGTGGAGCGTGAACCCGTCGTGGCAGGTGACGTAGTTGATGCTGCTTTCCGGCCCCTTCCCGGAGGCCCGGTACAGGTCGTCGCTTCCGGCGAGGCGGTGGGCAAAGGCGGCCCGGACGTCATCGTCGCCGCGCCAGAAGCGCCGCACGTCGTCGCGAAAGCGGCCGTTCCATTCGGCCCATCGCCGGTCGTAGAAGCTGCCGACCTGATACGCCCCGGCCGGGTCCCAGGCCTCCGCAATGATTTTCGCTTCGCGGAGCACCGGGTCTTCGGCGATGCGCTCGATGAGCGGCGGATCCGCTAGCAAGTGTCCGGTTTCATCGCGTCCGAGGACCGACGCCAGGTCGAAGCGAAAGCCGTCGACGTGCATCTCCATCACCCAGTAGCGCAGCGCATCGAGAATAAGGTCGCGGGCGATCGGGTGGTCCACTTTGAACGTGTTGCCCGTGCCCGTAAAGTCTTTGTAGAAGCGCGGGTCGTCGTCCAGGATGTAGTAGACGGAATTGTCGATGCCGCGCCAGCAGATCGTGGGGCCCAACTCGTTGCCTTCGGCCGTGTGGTTGAACACGACGTCGAGGATCACCTCGATGTCCGCCTGGTGAAAGGCCAGGACCATCTCCTTGAACGCACGGATCTGTTCACCGCTGGTGCCCGCACTCGAATAGGTGCCGTTGGGCGCCATGAACGCGGCTGGATTGTACCCCCAGAAGTTGCGCAGCGGCTCGCCCGTCTGCGGGTTGGTGCGGGGGATCTCGTGCTCGTTGAACTCCTGGACCGGCATCAGCTCGACGACCGTTACGCCCAGGTCCTGCAGGTAGGGGATTTTCTCGATGAGCCCGCGGTACGTGCCCGGATGGTCGACCGCCGCGGTCGGGTGGCGGGTAAAGCCGCGCACGTGCAGCTCATAGATGACGGTCTCCGACCATGGGTGGTCGGGCCGTGGGTCCTCGCTCCAGTCAAAATGGTGGTTGGACAGCACGCATTTGGGCGCGGACCCGGCGTTGTCTATCTCCGAAAACGAGAGGTCTTGCTGCGGGGCCTCACCGGCATAGCCGTGCGCGGCGCGAAAGTCCCACCCCTCCAGGTGGGTGATGGCGGCGGCATACGGGTCGATCAGCAGCTTATTGGGGTTGAATCGATGCCCGTCCTCCGGGCGGTACGGGCCGTCGACGCGGTAGCCGTAGAGTTGGCCGGAGGTGATGCCCTCGACCCACACGTGCCAAGTGTCGCCCGTGCGGTGGTCGGTAGGGGTCAGCTCGATGCGCCGGGTCGGCTCTGCGCTTGCCGGGTGGTCGTAGAACTCCAGAAAAACGCAGGATGCGTGGCGGCTGAAGAGCGAAAAATTGGCGCCCCCCTCGTGCAGGTACGCCCCCAGCGGGAGTGGAATGCCGGGCTTGATGTCGTCGGCGGTAGGCGGGGCGCCAGCGGCGGCGACGTGATCGGGATGAGGCATCGTATCCATCGCAGGTGCAATCGTGGTGCGGTGAGTACAGGCGTTTGGGGCGGGTACATGGAGCGTCACCAGGCCGGCGCGTCGCTGGCCGGGAAGGACTCGCGTCCGGCCTCGTCGATGGCGTCATCATCGGTGCGCCGGGTGTCCTTCGCCGCACGGGGGCGCGGTGCGGCTTCCTCCGCGGGAGAGGGCGCCTCCTCGGGCCACAGCGTGCGCAGTGGCTTGGGGAGGCTCATCCGAAGGTCCTCAATCTCGCCGGTTGCCACGCGGCGGGCGAGCACACTGAGCACGGCCTGTGTGGTGCGTTCGGGGTTGCCGCCGCCGATGGCCTGTAGCTCGTCCTGGACCCGTTCCAGAAACCGGTCTCGCCCGTATTTCACAGGCTTGCCAGCGGGCCGGTAGCCTTCAAAGAACACACCTCGGATGAGAAGCGGCAGTTGAGCGGAGAGGTCGAACACCTCATCGGGCGGGAGCCGGTCGCGCAGGGCAAAGAGCACGCCGCGGAGTGCGTGATAGGCCATCTCGGGCCGCGGGTCGCCGAGCGCATCGGCAACGGCGCCGAGCCACACGTGGGTTTCATGGAGGGTGCGATCAAACACCGG
>JAAAPH010000482.1 GCA_009908415.1 Bacteroidota bacterium | reverse complement strand
AAGGAGGGGAGGCTTCGTCGGCCGTCACGACGTACCGCGTGCGACGGGGCGATACCATCGGCGAGATCGCCGAGCGCCACGGGGTGTCCACGCGCGACGTGATGGCATGGAACGGACTGAGTAGCACCACCATTCGGCCCGGTCAGCAGATCAACATCTACTCGGAGTCGAACGCGCCGCGGACGCACGTCGTGCAGCGCGGGCAGAACCTGTCTGTCATCGCGCAGGTGCATGGCGTCACCGTCCAGCAACTGCGCCGGTGGAACGACCTCTCGTCCAACAACATCTACCCCGGCCAGCGGCTCGTCGTCTCGCAGTGATCCACCGGGACGGCTCTCATGAACGAACAAGACGGTGCAATGGAACCGCTCTCCTGCCAGCGTGACGCGTTTTCGCTACCGGCCGGCGAGCACTACCTGAACTGCGCCTACATGTCGCCCCTTCCGCGCCGCGTCGAAGCGGCCGGCATCGGCGGCGTGCGGCGCAAGCGCGTCCCGCATCGCATCCAGCCGCGCGATTTCTTTGAAGAGAGCGACCGGGTGCGGACCCTCTTCGCGCGCCTCATCGGAGCGGCCGATCCAAAGCGCATCGCGCTCATGCCGGCCGTGTCGTACGGGATGGCGACGATCGCGCAAAACTTGGCCCTCCGCCCCGATCAGACCATTGTCATCGTGGAGGAGCAGTTCCCGAGCAACGTGTATGCGTGGCGGCGTCTGGCGCAGGATTCCGGCGCCGCGATCCGTACAGTGCCTGCCCCGGACGGGGCGGACCGCGGGGCGCGCTGGAACGAGCGCGTGCTCGACGCGATCGACGGCACCACCGGCCTCGTCGCGGCGGCGCCCGTGCATTGGGCCGATGGCACCCGCTTCGACCTGGAGGCCATCGGCCGCCGCGCCCGCGATGTCGGCGCCGCCTTCGTGGTGGACGGCACGCAGTCGGTCGGTGCCCTGCCGTTCGACGTGACGGCCGTGCGCCCCGATGCGCTCGTGTGTGCGGCGTACAAGTGGCTCTTTGGCCCGTACGGGATCGCCCTGGCGTATCTGGGCCCGCGCTTCGATGAGGGCCAGCCTCTAGAAGAGACGTGGATCGGCCGGCGTGGCAGCGAGCATTTTGGCGGATTGATCGAATACGAGGATGCCTACCAGCCGGGCGTCGTGCGCTACGACATGGGCGAGCGCAGCAATCCGATTTTGCTGCCCATGACGGCCACGGCCCTGGAGATGGTGCTCGACTGGAGCCCGACGCGGATCCAGGCCTACTGCGAGCAGTTGACGGCCGGGCTGGTGGCGACGGCGCAGTCGCTCGGGCTGCGGGTTGAGGCGTCCGCCTGGCGCGGCGCGCACCTGTTCGGACTGCGGCTTCCAGCGGGTGTCTCCAACGAGGTGTTGCAGGCCGCCCTCACCGAGCAGCAGATCAACGTGTCCGTGCGCGGCAGTGCCATCCGCATCGCGCCGAACGTCTACAACAACGAAGCGGACATCGCAGCCCTGGCCGACGTGCTTCAGCAGACGCTGCCAGCCGCCGCCCACACGGCGTGATCCGGGGTATGGATCATTCGTCCTGGCCGCGAGTGTCCTTTAACGCATCATTCATTTGCAGCCGGGCACCAGGCCTCGTATGATGCGTAGTCCAATAATGTGCTAGGAAATAGCACGCGACATCACTGCCCGTAGCTCAGATGGACAGAGCGGCTGACTACGGATCAGCAGGTCGGGGGTTCGAATCCTCCCGGGCAGGCTACTTGCTAACGCACGCAACCCCCGCTGACCCGCCTTCCACGGCGACGTCGGCAGGGGTTTTCGTCGTTCATGCCTCCTCGACCCATGCCCATGCCCCGGCCCGTGGGAAACCACCGGCCGGGGCATGGGGCCATCTGTCGCTTTGGTCTTCCGTTACGCGGTGCCGTTGCGTTCCGGAAAGGCTTCTTTGACGACGTTCTCGATCGAGCCAGGGCCTTCCCAATACATGACGCCCTCGTCGGTGCTTTGGAGCGTGTAGCCGTCGCGGCGCGCCCGGTCCATGAAGACCGTCAAGAGCTCGTCTTCGTCCATGTCTTCCGGCTCCACACCACTCGATGCAAGCCGCTGCCGGACGGCGCGAATGGCTTTGTCCTTGCTCAAGGCTGAGGTGCGCGTGTACAGGCACTCAATCCGGTAGTCCACCGTGTACGTGAACGTCCCGTCATCGCCCTGGATCGAGTGGCTGCGGCCGATGCCCCAGTTCGTCTTCTTCCCGTGCCGCGCGCTGGCCTGCGGCAGTTGGTCGTTCGCCGAGGTCGGGTCGGTCTCCACGCCGGAGATGTCCATCTTGACCTCCGAGGTGCGCGGGTCGGCCAGGTTTACGCCGATGTTGTAGCCGACGTGGAACTGAGTGCCGTCCTGGACCTGGTCCGACGTCCAGTTGCGCACCTTCCCGTTGACCTGAAAGTCAACCGACCATTCCGCGTATGGGCCCGGTTCGCCGAAGAAGCCGTCGTTCTGGGAGTCGGAAACTCGGATCTGATCGATGATGACCTCCACCTTGTTGCACGGCGGGGCCTTCTGTTCGTCCTCCTGTTCGCCGTCCATCAGGTCGCGGACGGTTTCGAGAAGGTCGGTCAGATCAGCGAGTTCTGTGGGCGTTGTTGGTAATGTGGGGGTTCCGTTTGGCATGGGATCGAAAGGCATTGATCCGAAAGAGCCGAGAATGCGCCGAGCAGAAAGCGTCATTCCGTTCCTCCTCGGACGTGTATGAGAAGGGAGCGCGTGGGGAATGTGAACATTCGGCGTGTGAAGCAAAAGTGAAGATGGGCAGGTGGCGTTGTGCATCAAGGTTTCGGCCCCTTGCGATCGCTGTACGGGGGCTTGGCAGAAGCTGATGCCGGCTTGGACGTAGCCATCGCCTTGCGCGCGACGGTATCGACGTACGCGCCGTGGCTGGTGGCGGTCGGCTTAAGGAGACCGAAAATCCGCTCGCATAGCATGATCCGGTGGGGGCGTGTCACCCATTCGATGGAAACGTCCAGCACGTAGTCGTGCAAGTGGCTCTTGGTGAACTGATGGCCCGGTTCGAAATCAATCGGCAGATCAGCGAAGGCCGTGAACAAAGCGGTTGGCGCAAACGGATCGTGCCGAAAGTCCGAGGCGGCGATCTCAGTAAAGTTCGGTGTTCCCGCCGTGTTGGTTGCGCCGAAGCCCTCCGCGGAGACCCACTGTATTGCCGTCGGCGACGAGCACCGCTCATCGGGAGCCCATAATTGAGGTTCGTCGTAAGGAGCGGATCAATAGGCCTGGTGAGGTCCTGCGCCTGGATTGGCCCTCTCCCTCTGATGGCAGCAGTCAGGGAGAGGAGCGGTGGGCCCGAGCGGCCATCATAAGACGTGCGCTGCAGGCGAAGGACGAAACTATCCCTTATAATGAAGGCGCCATAATGAAGACGCCGCAGGCCTGAACGGATGGGATTCGGAGCGAAGGCCGATCTGAATGACGGCGTATGGCATCACTGGGAAGAATCAGCAGAGAACCTTAGATTCATGACAGAACCCGCTTCGCGCACGGTGCAAACCAACTCTTCGGAGGCGCCTCCTGACATCGTGGTCCTGCGCGCGAAGGCGCATGGGCTTGGAAGCGAGGCATTGGTCCGGGCCCTCCGCGACCGTCTTCCCGACCATGCTATTCGATGGGCTCGAACGCCCCAGGACGAGCGGCAGTACGCTGCCGGTGCACCCGTCATGGTCGGGCAGACCATCAGCAAGGCGTTGCTGGCCCGGGCGGAGCACCTGCAGCTTTTTGCGTGCGCCTCGGCCGGCACCGGGCGTTTGCCCATGGATGCGCTGGCGGCACGGGGCATCGCGGTCACGAACGCGTCCGGGGTCCACGTGCCCAACGCCGCCGAGCATGTCATTGGGGCGATGCTCGTCTTCGCGCGCCGGTTCCACACGGCGTGGCGACGGCAACAGCAGCGCGAGTGGCGGCACTTCGCTGCCTTTGGCCAGCTCGCCGGCTGTACCGCGACCGTGCTCGGGCTCGGGCCCATTGGCCGCTCCATCGTGGCACGGCTGAAAGCCTTTGAGGTCAAAACGGTCGGGGTGCGCTACACGCCGTCGAAGGGCGGGCCGACCGACGAGGTGATTGGTTTTGAGGCCGAGCCGCTGCACCACGCCCTCGCCCGCACGGATTATCTCATTATCGCCTGTCCGCTTTCGGAGACGACCCGCGGACTGATCGGAGCCTCCGAACTGAGGACACTGCCCACGCGTGCGGTGCTCGTGAATGTCGCGCGCGGTCCGATTGTCGACACCGATGCCCTCGTAGAGGCGCTCCAGCAGCGCAGCATTCATGGCGCAGCGCTGGATGTGACGGACCCGGAGCCGCTCCCGGAAGACCATCCGCTTTGGCGACTCGGCAATGTACTGCTCACCCCGCACAATGCGGGGTACACCAAGCGCTACTGGACGCGACTGGCGGACTTGCTTGCTCGCAACCTCCAGCGCGTCGAAGCGACGGGCGCGTATGCCGATCTTGAGAACCAGGTGTTGCCCGCGCCCAGCCGCCGATCCTGAACGTCGTTCGGCGTGCCGATCGGGGATCTCGTTGGGCACCCGAGCCCCGGCCGACCTGCCGCAGGCACTCGGTAGATTCGTGAGGGAATGCAGCGGCGTTTCGGGGGCCCCTTCCACAGCGGGGGCGGGCTTGACCCCGTCGAGCGCACCCCACAGCGCCCGGCTTCGGCGGCAGCTAAAGGTAGAACACGTACAGCATCGTGGTGGAGACGATGACAAACCCCACCGAGAGGATGCTGCCGGCCCGGAGGTAGTCCTGGACGCGGTAGCCGCCGGGCGTCATCAGCAAGGCGTTCACGTGGTGCGTAGGGAGGATGAACGAGTTCGCCGCGCAGATGCCCACCTGCAGGACGAGCACCTGCGAGCCGAGTCCGCCCATGCCCGACAGCTCCAACACGAGCGGAACCATCAACACCGTGGCGGCGACGTTCGACATGAAGAGCGAAAAGGCCGTGGTCATGACCCCGAGGGCGAGCAGGATGAGGAAGGGATGCACGCCCTGAATCAGGGTGACGACGTTATCGGCGATGAGCGCTGCGGCCCCCGAGGTTTCCATCGCGATGCCAATCGGAATGAGGCCCGAAATCAGAAAGATCACCTTCCATTCGATGGCGCGGTAGGCCTCCTCGATGCTCAACACGCCGCTCAGAATCATGGCGACCGCGCCCGTCAGAAAGCCCATCGAGATGGGCAGGTCGAGCAGCAGCACGGCCGCAATCGCCCCAACGAAGCATCCGACGGCGAGCACGGCCTTCTCCGGCGTCTTCGGCTCGTACTGGAAGGGGGTGACCGTGATGAAGTCCTCGCTTTCCTTGAAGAATTGCAGGTGCTCCCACTTGCCCTGTAGCACGAGCGTGTCGCCTGCCTGGATCTCTCGGTCGGCCACGTTCTCCTCGACGACCTCACTGTTACTGAAGAGCAGGAGCACCTGGGCGTTGTACGTCTCGCGGAGGGGCACCTCGCGGAGCGTCTTGCCGACGAGGTTGGAGCGGGCGGGTACCACGACTTCGATGTAGCCCTCGTCGGCATCCTGCGTGGACTTCTCTTCCTCCTCCTTGAGCTTGAGGTCGTAGGCCTCGGCGAAGGCCTGCACGTCGGCCTCGCGTCCCTGAACTACCAGGTTCTGGCCCTGCTTGAGCCGGATGTCCTCCCAGATGTTGTAGTCGGACGTGCGGTCGTAGGCCTTCAGCAGGTTGATGTTGTACGCCGAGCCCATCTCCGACTCCTTCACCGATTTCCCGATGAGCGGGCTGCCCGGCGGAATGCGGTACGTAAAGATCGAATCGGACAGCCCCCACACGCTCAGCAGCTTCTTGCCCGGCGAGGCCGTCGTGTTCGTCGCGGCTCGGGTCGGGAGGACGAGGCGGCCGAAGACGAAAAAGTAGGCGACCCCGACGAGCAGGAGCGCGATGCCGATCGGCGTCACGCTGAACAGGCTGAACGTGTCGAGGCCCTGGGTGCTGAGCAGGTCGTTGAGGATGATGAGCGAGCTCGTGCCCACCATGGTGAGGGTGCCGCCGAGCAGCGCCGCAAAGCCCATGGGCATCAGCAGGCTAGAGATCGAGATCTGCTCCCGCTTGGAGATGCCCATCATGACCGGCAGGAAGAGGGCGGCCGCACCGATGTTCTGCATAAAGCCCGACATGACCCCCACCGTGAGGGAGACGGTGGAGAGGATGCGCCGTTTGCCTTTGCCCGCCACGCGCAGGATGAAGTTGGCAATCTGTTCGGTGACGCCTGCTTTGTAGAGCCCCCGCCCCATGACCATCACCCCGAGAATCGCCAGGACGGCGTTGCTGGAAAAGCCGGAGCGGGCCTGTGTGGGCGTAATGCTCCCGGTCCAGACGAGCGCCAGCATGGCGATGAGGGCGACCACATCGATCCGGAAAATCTCCGTCACGATGAGAACCACGGTGACTGCAAGGATGGACAGAACAATGAGCAGTTGCGGGTCCATTGCAGCGTCCTTCGGCAGTCGAGTGCGACAGGGTGACGACGGGGAGTGATCGGAGAAGGCCCGCGCCAGCAGGATAGGCAGAGATCGGCGGGCGGTGAACCGCCCGGTCCAGGGCGCGGTGCTAGGGCCTCCACGGATCGGCGCTTCTCTTCCTCGTAAAGGTACAAAGAAGCGCGGGGAATTGCTGAGCGGAGCCTTCGCTCCTGCGACGCAAGAGCGGAGGGGCTTGGCGGCTTGAGAGGACAATCCGCCCGGGTACCGCGTGCTAGCGGGGGAGCTCGATCTGAGGCGCATCCGGGTCGGGGCGGTACAGGATGGCGACGTGGCCAATCACCTGCACCACCTGCACGTCGTCGAGCTGCTCGGCCAGTGCGTGCGCCACGTCCCGGACGTCTTCGCCCGCGGCGTCGAGGACCCGCGCCTTGAGGAGTTCGCGGGTGTTGAACGCCTCCTCCGCAGCTGCGACAACGGCCTCGGTGAGGCCGTCTTTACCCACGCGAACCACCGGGTCGAGCTCATGAGCGAGAGAGCGGAGGTGGGCGCGTTGCTTTGAGGTCAAGCGGGGAGCAGCGTCAGCGGCGTCAGCCATCGACAGGGGGAGACAGTCAGTCAGAAAGACAGCCAGGAAAGCAAGAGATAGACCGGACCAGTGCTTGCATGTTTCGCCCCCGGCCGGTGAGGCGGGAAAGGGAGGCGTCCACAAGGGAGTAAAGGGAGTGGTTCAATGGAACGTGCTGACGCCAACAAACAGTTTGTCATCCTGAACCTGATTATGGCATCAGTATCACAGGCATGGCCTTCGGCTCGTGTCAGGATCTCACTGAGGGCAGGGCCCCTTCAAGGGCGGTCCCGGATCGTCGTCTGGGATGACAGCCTCCTCACCACGTAGTCGCTACCCGCTACCGGAGTAAAAAAACAAAACCCGGCGCCCTTTTCGTTGCGGCGCCGGGTTTTCCTTCGCCTGAAAGCCCTTGACAAAGGAGAATGTGCACCCCAAGAATACGGAGCGGCCGTGCGACGCGAATAACCAGAGCGTTACCAAACCTATACGAAAAAATTATCGGCCGGCCATCCGCACCGTCGGATCCCCGACAGGATTGCGCCGCGCCACCGATGACCCCGCTGTGCGACCTGTCACTTGGTCAGAGTGAGCGGGCTGGCATTCTTTTCGTACTAATATTACTCCACAA
>JAAAPH010000484.1 GCA_009908415.1 Bacteroidota bacterium | reverse complement strand
GATGGCGATCCACACCACGCCCGTGACCAGATACAGGGGAACGTCCAGAACGGCCATCAGGTCGGCCTTGGCCCCGATTGAGGTCAGCAGTAGATAGAGCGCGAAGTAGCCGATTTCGGAAGCCCCTTTTCGCTCGATGGCTTGTAGGGGGGTAAACGAGAGCAGCAGTCCGGCCGTGACGACGATGAGAACGGCCCACGTCCCGCTCGTGATGATTTGCGGGTCGCCGAGCTCTGGAAGCACGCCGCCGAGGAGGCGCGCCCCGACCGCCGCCGCGAGAGCCAGGCCCACGATGACAGCGTGGTCGCTCATCGCGGCGGGCACGCGTTCGGACTGGACGTTTTTCATCCGCGCGTTGAGCGCTTCGACCTGCGACGTGTCGGCACCCACCCAGCGGTCGAAGCGCTCCTGGTAGGCGCTCAGGAAGATGAGCACCCCCATCCAGCCGTATCCCGCCACCACGTCGACGACGAGGAGCGGAGCCAGCGTGCTTGCCGACGCCTCCACGCTTTCCTGGATGGCAACCAAGTTGGCCGTTCCGCCGATCCAGCTGCCGGAGAGCGCGGCGAAGCCCTTCCAGGCCTCGGGGTCCTCGAAAAAGCCGCCGAACAGCCCGAAGGCGACCGGGCCGCCCACCACGATGCCCGCCGTCCCCGCGAGCATCATCAGGAGCGCCATCGGACCGAGGCGAAGAATGGCCCGGAGATCGACCGTAATCATCAGCAGAAAGAGCGCGAACGGGAGGAGGTAGGTCGACATCCAATCATAGACGGGGCTCTCGGCAGGGATGAGGCCGGCCGTCGTGGCGAGCATTGGCACGAAGTATGCCCAAATGACGCAGGCAAATACTTGAAGAGGGACTCCAACTGAGGCACGGTGCTGAGCCAGAAGACCAGCGCCAGCACGGCTCCGAGAAAGGCAGCCAGTGGCATCGGCGCACTGATGAGCGCAGCGGGGAGCATAGGTCGCGTTGGATGGGGCACGGATAAAGGCGTCTCCAGGGTACAAAAGCGGAAACGCCCCTGCAATGCCCGAGGACCAGGGGGCCCGAGGAGGCGGAGGCTTGTCGGCGCGGTCATGGGCGCCACCAGATCGAAGCCGTAACGGGCTGCGCCGTCGCGTGCTACGCCTCTCAGTTCATTTCATATTCACCCCCGGCACTTGAACTGGATACCCGTTAAATTGTAACTAATATTGGAATTATCTACAGGCGGAGTGTACAACCTCATATGACATTCTACGCGCTCGGGCTGAACCATGAAACGGCGTCGGTCAAGGTCACCGAGGCCTTCGCACTGGGCGATCACGCGCGGCAATCCGTGTACGCGGGGCTGCAGCTTCAGCACGATGCCGAACTGATCTTGCTTTCCACGTGCAACCGCACAGAGGCCTACCTGTACGGCACGGAAGCCGACGTGCAGCGCGTACAGCAAGCCCTTGCCGATGTGGCCGAGACGCCTTGGCCCGAGGCGCAAGCCTTTCTCTTCGTCGATGAACCCGCCGTGCAACACGTCCTTGAGGTGGCGAGCGGACTCCGCTCGCTCGTGCCGGGCGACGGCCAGATTCTCGCGCAGATGAAGGATGCGTACCGGGCCGCCGTCGAAGCGGATACGGTGGATACGCTCCTGCATCGGCTCATGCACACCGCCTTTCGGGCCGCCAAGCGGGTGGCAAATGAGACGGCTCTCTCCAGCGGGGCAGCGTCGGTTTCGAGCGCCGCCGTGGCCATGGCGCGTGATCACTTCCGCGATGCCGTGGGCAGCGGGCTGGAAGGGCGGCGCGTGGTGCTCGTTGGAGCCGGCAAGATGGGGCGCTTGGCCCTCGGGGCCCTTCAAAGTTACGCTCCGTCGTCGATCACTGTCACCAACCGGTCGTCCGATCGAGCCGATGAAGTGGCGTCGGCGTACGACGCGGCGGTCGCGCCGTGGGCGCGCCGGCACGAGATCCTGGCCGACGCCGACGTCGTGATTGTGGCGACGGGGGCGCCGGACCCCGTCCTGGTCCGCGCGCTCGTCCCCGATGCCAGCGCGGGGCCGGCCCCGACGCTGCTAATTGACATCTCGATGCCCCGCAACATCGATCCGGCGATTGACGGCGTTTCCGGATACCGGGTCTTCGACCTGGACGCATTGCAGGCCTGGACCCATCGGGTGGAAGCGCAGCGCAGCGCCGAGGTCCCCGAAGCCCGTGCCATCTGCGAAGAGCTGATGAGCGACTTCGTGACGTGGGTCTTCCATCAGCAGGCCCTACAGCCGGCGATTCAAGCCATCCGCAGCTCGTTCGAGGCCATTCGGACCCAGGAAATCGAGCGGCATCACCACCGCTTCTCGGACGTCGACCGGAACGAGCTCGATGAGCTCACGCGCTCCATCATGCAGAAGCTCTTGGCCATCCCCATCGTTCGTCTCAAGAACGTCGATCCGAACAGTATCGACTTCGTACGCGGCATCGAACTGCTGCGCGTGCTCTTCGACCGGCCGGAGGCGTGCGACGAGGACCCCGCTCAGCCAGCACGTCCCATGGATGGGGAGCGCGCAGATGAGAAACGCGGAGAAGCCTCTCCGAGCCTATCGGACATCCCGCCACAGTGTCCGTTTGGTGAGATGCCCGCGCCTGAGGAGCCGGGCAGTGACGACGCGTATGACGACCTACTGCGACGCGTCCTCACCTCTGCCTCTCGCGACGATGTGTCTGACGCGTAAACGTGGCCTCCGCCATGGTTCCTGATCCAATTGTCCTTGGCACCCGCGGCAGCCAACTGGCGCTGTGGCAGGCCGGTCGGGTGAAAGACCAGATCGAACGGGCTGGTCACCCCGTCACGCTCCAGCAAATCACCACGCGGGGCGATGAGGTGCAGGATGTGCCCCTGTCAGAGGTCGGCGACGAGGCCCTCTTCACGAAAGAACTCGACCGCGCGATGCTGCGGGGCGAGGTCGACATCGCGGTCCACTCGCTCAAAGACCTGCCCTCGCGGATCCCCGACGGCATTGAGTTGGCTGCCGTCAGCGACCGGGCCAGTCCGTTCGACGCATTCGTTGCGCATCCGTCGTTTGACGGTGCGCTGGAGGCGCTGCCGGACGGCGCCACGATTGCCACCTCGTCCCTGCGTCGCCGAGCGCAGCTGAAGGCGTGGCGGACGGATCTTCGCATCGTCCCCGTGCGCGGCAACGTGGATTCGCGGCTCGACAAGCTTGCCGCGAGCGACTGGCACGGGATGGTTTTGGCCGTTGCGGGCCTCACGCGCATGGGGCGCGACGACGCCATTCGCACGGCCTTTTCGCCATCGATTATGATCCCGGCGGTGGGCCAAGGCGCGTTGGGCGTCACCTGCCGAACCGAAGACACGGCGCTCCAGGCGCTACTGCAGGACCTCATCCACGACCGGGCTACGGGCCGGGCCGCCGCGGCTGAGCGTGGGTTCATGAAACGCATCGGCGGTGGGTGCCACGTGCCGACCGGCGCATGGGCGCGAGAGACGGACGACGGGCGCCTCCTCGTCGATGGGTGCATCGCTGCGCTGGACGGCTCGCAGCTCTTCCGCGACCGACGTGTTTGCGCGGGAGGCGATGAGGCCGCTACGGGCGCTGCGCTTGCGACGCACTTGCTGGATGCCGGCGGTGCCGAAATCATTGCCGCTGTGCGCGCAACGTCCTGACGGCCCATGCCCGCCGATGCGACGCCAACCGTTGTGCTGCTCCGAAGCGCGTCCGGTCCGGACGACGCGTATGTACGGGCCTTCGAGGCCGCGGGCTTCCAAGCTCGCTGCGTCCCCGTGCTCACATTTCGCTTTCCGCGGCAAGCGGCGCTTCGCGATCGCTTAGCCCGGCCCAGTCGGTACGCAGGGCTCATCGCAACGAGCCCCCGGGCCGTCCGTGCCATCGAACAGGCCGGACCGGATGAACCGTTTTGGGCTCACTGGACGAGCAAGCCGGCCTACGCGGTCGGGCCGAAGACCGCTGCTGCGCTGCGGGCGCTGGGCGTTGCGCCGCAGGGAGAGGACACCGGACGCGCCGCAGCGTTGGCATCCATGATTGCGAAGACGGAAAAGCCGTATCTCTTCCTCTGTGGCAACCGGCGGCGCGATACGTTGCCCGCCGCGCTCCAGGAGGCCGGAACGCCGTATGAGGAACTCATCGTGTATGAGACGCACCCGCGGGCGGCGATCGATCTGCCGGACCCCGATTCCGGCGACTGGATCGTCTTCTTCAGCCCGTCCGGCATCGAAGCTCTTGCCGCGGCGTCGGCTGAGGCAGTTCCTGCGTACCGGGTGGCCGCCATCGGGCCGACGACGGCGGCCGCGCTCCGCGACCACGGATGGCCGCCGGAGGCCGTCGCCGAGGCCCCGGCGCCCTCCTCGCTGGTCGCAGCCCTTCAGGCAGCGTGAGGAGCACCGCCGCGTCACGAGCTCGGGACGGCATCGTCGAGGGCGGCTCGGATGCGGGCCGTTGCACGCTTGGGACTCTCGGCCGTCGCGACCGCCGAGAGGACGGCCACGCCATGTGCGCCGGCGTCGAGCGCGGGCTGGACCCGATCCGACGTGATGCCTGCGATGGCGATGACCGGGATGGGGACGGCGTCGCAGGCCGCCGCGAGGCCGTCAACGCCCTTGGTGGAGGAGCGGTTGAATTTAGATTGCGTGGTAAACACCGGGCCAAAGCCGATATAATCAGCACCCTCTTCATAGGCCTGCCGGGCCTGCTCTGCCGTCGTCGCCGTCGCCCCGATCACCACCTCGGAGCCGAGGATTTCGCGCGCTTCGGGGAGGGGAAAGTCGTCCTGACCGAGGTGCGCGCCGGCGCCCAGGGCCTGTGCAATGTTGAGATGGTCGTTGATGATGAGCGGGACGCCTGCCTCCTCACACACGATTTTAAGTTTGCGCGCTGCGATCAGCTTATTGCGGATGCCTCCCCGCTTCTGCCGGAACTGGATGACGTCGGCGCCACCTTCGATCGCTTGGATGGCAAGCTCAGCGTGCGAGATCCGCTGCTGGAGGTAAAAGTCGGTAATGACGTGGAGGCGGCCAATGGACGTCTCCGTCTGCGTTCCGTTCTGGTGCAATTCCATGGAGGGGGTTGAATTAGCGGTGTGCAGGAGAGATCATACAGGCGAATAGTCACGTCGATTTGCGAGGCGGACCGGCGCAGCGCCTCAGCCAAACGGCTAAAGACAATCCGTTGCCAACATACATTGTTTCTGAAACAAGATCATACGCTTTCCGCGGACGAGGACCGACGACGCATGATCCCACCGGCTCGACGCAATGAGGACGCCCGCGCGATTTTTGCCGCGGCCGTTCGTGCCGTGCAGGCCGACCACCTGTTGACCCCGGAGGTGCTGGAGACGCTGGTGCCCGGTCGGTGCGCTGCGATTCGCGTTATTGGTCTCGGCAAAGCGGCGATGGCCATGGCGGGCGTGCTCGAAGCCGAACTGGGCACGCCGATTCGCGAGGGCCTCGTCGTGGTGCCGCACGATTACCCATCCCATCTTCCGGATCGTCTGCCGGCACCGGAGCGCATCGCGGTCGAGACCGCAGGGCATCCAGTCCCAGACGAGGGGAGCGTGCGGGTCGGTCGGCGCTTCCGGGCCATCGCCGATTCGTGTGAGGCGGAGGACACGCTCGTCGTGCTGATCTCGGGTGGCGGGTCGGCCCTAGCGGTCGACGTGCCCGACGGCGTCACGCTCCAGCACGTGCAGCAAACCGTGCAGGCGCTGCTTACGAGCGGGGCGCCTATCCAGGCCATCAATGCCGTGCGCAAGCACTTATCGCGCTTCAAGGGCGGGCAGCTGGCGCGTGCGGCGGCACCCGCCACGGTGCGTGCGCTCGTCGTGTCGGATGTGGTCGGCGACGACCTGAGCACCATTGCCAGCGGACCCACCGTGCCGGATCCTTCAACGTACGGCGAGGCGATCGAGGCGTTGAAGCAGCACGACGTGTGGGCCCGCGTGCCTGCGACGGTCCGCCAGCACTTGAAGGCCGGGCACCGCGGCGCTGTGCCCGAGACGCCCAAGCCGGGGACGGCGGTCTTCGACCACGTCACGACGCAGCTTGTGGGCACCAACCGCCACGCGTTGGACGCGGCGGCTGAGGCTGCTCGGGCGCGAGGCTACGAGCCGCACATCCTGGACGCTGAGGTGACCGGCGAAGCGCGCGCGGTTGCTCAGTCGCATGTGCAAACGCTCCGGGACGATGCCGCGGCGGGGCCCGTGTGCGGCCTCTGGGGCGGCGAGCCGACGGTGACGGTAACCGGCTCAGGCACCGGGGGACGGAATCAGGAGGCGGCGCTGGCTGGCGCCATCGCTCTCGAAGACGACGAGCGCGCGGTTACCTTGCTCTGTGGGGGGACCGACGGCATCGACGGGCCGACGGATGCGGCGGGTGCGTGGGCTACGCCCGCCACCGCGCGCGCGGCGCGCCGGTTGGGGCTCGATCCCCGCGCGCATCTCGACAATAACGACGCGTATCCGTTCTTCGAGGCGCTGGATCAACTGCTGAAGCCGGGCCCGACCCACACGAACGTCATGGACGTCCACATCGGGCTTATTGGCGGGTGAAGCGTACGCCGCGTGAATAGGCCGCGAGGTCGTGTGACAGGCAGGCCGCTATTGTGTATACTTGAGCCGGTCCCTTCCGCGGGCGTTCACCCTGTTTCCACCCTCCATCACCAACCGATTGTCTCTATCATGCGCTGTATCCGAATTCTGTCCGTCGTTGTACTGGCGGCATTATTGTTTCACGTTCCTGATGCTGCCGTCGCTCAGGGGCAGCCGGAGCTTCCGATCGCGATCGAGGCGCCTGTGCCCGGCGTGAACGCGTACGACGATGCCATCCCGACCCCTGAGGAGGTCATCGGCCACGAGATTGGCACGCGGCACACGGCGCCCTACGAGGTCGTGCAGTACTTCGAAGCCGTCGCCGCGGTGAGTGACCGCGTCACGCTGGAACGCCACGGCACAACGTACGGCGACCGGCCGCTCATCCATGCGTTCGTAACTTCGCCTGATAACCACGATCGCCTCGACGAGATCCGCCAGGCCAACCGGCAGCTTTCCGAAGCGCCCGAGGAGGTGACCGACGCTATGCTGCAAGATCATCCGGCCGTGGCGTACATGGGCTACAGCATCCACGGCGACGAGGCGAGTGGCACCGAATCGGCCGTATTGCTCCTGTATCACCTCGCGGCCGGCTCGGGCCCGGAGGTGGATGCGGCACTCAACGACATCGTCACCATCATCGATCCGCTGTTTAACCCCGATGGCCGCAACCGCTTCGTCAACTGGGTCAACAACAACCGGGGCGGCACGCCGAACGCGGATCCGCAGGATCGCGAGCACGACCAGCCGTGGCCAGGTGGGCGGACCAACCACTACTGGTTCGACCTGAACCGCGACTGGCTGCCCGTCCAGCACCCCGAGTCGCAGGGCCGCATCGGTATCTTTCAGTCGTGGCGCCCGCAGGTGCTCACCGACTTTCACGAAATGGGCAGCGAGGCGACCTACTTCTTCCAGCCGGGCGTGCCTGACCGTACGAACCCGAACACGCCGCAGCGGAACCAGGACCTGACCGGCGAAATCGCGACCTACCATGCCGACTACCTGGACGAGATTGGCTCGCTCTACTACACGCGCGAGACGTTCGACGACTACTATTACGGGAAGGGCTCGACGTACCCCGACATCAATGGGGCGATT
>JAAAPH010000399.1 GCA_009908415.1 Bacteroidota bacterium | reverse complement strand
TGCTTTCAACATTCCAACGCGGAGCCCCGGCATCCTGTGCCCTGCCCCAACCTAATGACTTCGTCGGCCGCTTCGCTCGGGCGGAAATCCACGCAGAACCTCCCTGAACATCGCGATAGCTCACGTAGAGCCACCCCGCAATGAGCGCGGCGAGTTCACGCCAGCCACCGAGCCCGGAACGACCCCGCGATCATCGTGTGACCACTTGTAGTCAAGCGACCCGCTGTGTTAACGCGTGTACGGTATCCCACCGCCGCGCCCACCGCGACTGGGTCATCCTTCGGCATAGTATGACGACCTCTCCCTTGCCCTCATGAGCGAATACACCCTTCTCATCCTCGCGACCCTGGTCGGGTTTTTTGCGCTGGCCTATGCGCTGCTGGCGCCGGTGTACAACTTCTTAGACCGCGAAGAGCAGGCGAGCAAAGAGTGGACGCCCGAGCGTGTTGCCGAGAAGCTGCGCGAACGAGACGCCTCCACAAACGGAGCCGCGAAGAACACGCCCGAGCGGGGCAACGAATCCGAAGAGCCGACGGACGCCCGTTGAGCCCGCTAGGACCCGTCTTCGACGACAACCAACGGCGCCAGGCGTGCGACGGTCTTTTCTCCGATGCCGTGTACCTGGGACATATCGTCCGCGCGCCCAAAGGGCCCGTGCGCACGCCGGTACGCCACGATGCGTCGAGAAAGCGTGGGCCCGATTCCGGGCAGCTGTTCCAGCGTTTCTGCGGAGGCCTCGTTTAAATTGATGCGGAGCGTTGCGCTTGCTTCAGCGGCATCGGCTCCGGCAGGCGCGCGTTCGGGGCCGGCCGCCGGCCGGTTGGCTCCCGGCAGCGCCACGGTGTGCGCCTTAAACCGCGCCTCGATGCGCGCATGCGCCTCTGAATCCGCCTGGACCTGGGGACGATGCTGTTGGGCGATCAGTCCTACAAGGAACAGACCCGCCAATACGAGAACCGCTACGCCTTCATGACGCGTAATGGCGAGGCGCTGCTGCAGTCGATACATCCAAGTCCAAGTCATGATTTCGGCCTGCTGGGATGTGCATCTGTATCATGGGCTGTGCGTGATAGACACACGCCCTCACTCATTCATAACGTATTTTTTCCGGCGCACCGGACATGCCGAAGCGAGCGATCATTCGGACCGAGGCGGTAGTGCTTCGCACCCTCGAGTACAGCGAGACGAGCCAAATCGTGACGCTCTTCACGCAGGAGAAGGGCAAGATCACGGTGATGGCCAAAGGGGCGCGGCGACCCAGCAGCTCGTTCGGCGCCTCCCTGCAGCCGATGGCCTACTCGCAGGTGGTCTTCTACTACAAACCTACACGCGGCATGCAGACGCTAAGCGAGAGCGCGCTCGTGGAGCCGATGCATGCTATCCATCGCAGCCTGCGCACAATCACCATCGGCCTTCGCATCGTGGAACTTCTCCGTGCGCTCATGGAGGACGAGGACCCTCAGCCGGACGCGTTTGCCCTCACGATTCACACGCTGCGCCGCTTGAATGCGGCAGCCGACCGGCCCGGCAACGTATGGCCCTACTTTCAACTCCAGCTTGCGAGACAGCTCGGCTTTGCCCCCTCGGTGAAGCGCGCGGACGTCCGCCAAGTCCCGGACGGCGGCGGACGCCTGTCGCTTGAGAGCGGCGCGGTGCTCGCCGCTGCGTCCGCCCCCTCGCACGCTACACAGCGCCGCGCGTCGCGCTCTGCGCTCCGGGCCTATGCCATCTTTGCCCGGGCGGACCTCGACACCATCATGCGGATGCGCCTCACGCCCGCAGTCCGCCGCGAGGCCGAGCAGCTCGTGGACGCGTACATGCGCTATCAATTCGAGTCGGCGTACCCGTCGAAGTGCAGCGAGGTAATTAGCCAGTTGATGGACGCCTCGTCCACGTGACCGCCCCCGCGCCGGAAGGCCCGTGTCTTGATGTTACTGCCGCCGGTAGCTATACTTCACACACTGTTCGAAGCATGTTTGCCGTCCGGCGCCTGTCCACGATCCGCTCCGCCACCTATGAGTCGGAAAAAGCTCACCGCCAAACAGCACGAGTTCCTCCAGTTTCTGATCAGCCACGTGGAGGAAGCCGGCGTGTGGCCCACCTATCAGGAGATCATTGACCACTTCGGCTACCGGTCGCCCAATAGCGTCACCCAAAACCTGAAGGCGCTCCACAAGAAGGACCACCTCACGCGTGACGATCAGGGCTATCACCTTGCCGAGAAGCACCAGCCCACGCCCGATGGCATTCCCGTGAAGGGCATCATCTCGGCCGGCACGCTGCAAGAAGCCGTCGAGGCCGACATCGATACGATCACGCTCGACTACATTTTCCCCAACCTCGACCGCATCTTTGCCGTCCGCGTCTCCGGCCAGTCGATGCAAGGCGCCGACATTCAGGACGGGGACTACGTGCTCCTGATCGACGACGACATCCCGGAAGGCGGGATTGGCGCCGTTCTCTACAATGGGGAAACGTCGCTGAAACGCGTGTACCACGACGCGGAGGACGGACTGCGCCTCGAACCTGCCAATCCCGAGTACGAGGACATCCACGTGCAGCCGGACGTCTTCGAGGAGGTCACCATCCTTGGGCGGTATGTAGGGCACGTCAACAAGGAAAATGGCATCTACAAGCGTACGGCCCGCCGCGGCGAGCGGCCGGAAGCATAACCCGAAACGCGTCGTGGCCGTTCGCCCGCGCTGCCCAACCGCAACCCACCCCGCGTCGCAGGGTTCAATGGTTAGGCGCCCTCTCGATCGCGGGCCTACCTCTACTCGATTTTCCGCTCCCATCATGCCTCCTCCCAACTGGCGCAAAAACCTGGAACGCCACGGTGGTTTTTGGCGCGACGGCCGCTGGTACGACATCCACTTGGACCGCCGCATGCCGCTCGCCCTGCCGATGCTGGACGAGCTCGTGCTCGCCCTGCCGCCGCTGGCGCCGGGCACGACCGTCTGCGACCTGGCGTGCGGCACGGGCAACGCGGCCTTCACTGTGCTGGAAGCCTACCCGGGCGTACGTATGATGCTGCTCGATGCAGACGACGACCTGCTCGCCGTGGCGGCTGACAAGATCGGGACACTCACGCCGGACTACGAGACGCTGCAAGCCACCGTATCTACCGACGGGGATCCCCTCCCCAATGGACCGTACGATGTGGTGGTTGCCGCACTCGCGCTGCACGCCATCATCGGGCACGATGTGGAGCGGGCTGAGGCCGAGACGCGCTACGAACTCCTCTTCCGCAGCATCCGCGACGCTCTGTCGCCGGGCGGCCACCTGCTCGTGGGCGACCACGTGGGGACGCTCGATCTCTACCCCCAACTCAAGGCCATGGAGCGCGCCGGCTTCCAGGCCGTCGACTGCGCGTGGCGGCAGGATGATTTCTTCGTCGCCGGCGGGCGGGTCGGGGAATGAGGACTGGCGCCTGAACCGCAGCATCTGTCGGCGCATCACCGGGAGGCGAAGCGACAGCGCGCGAAACGCGACGCCAGAATCGGTTCCGGGGCGGCCGCCGACGTGCGCCACGCCGTGCTGGCCGATGCGGCCGGCGTGCTCGGCGCGGATCGACTTCCCCGGGCGCCGCGTCGGTGCAGGGCGCCACGCGGCGGGGTGCCCCTCTAGACGGACTGCTCCCCACGGCGGGCTGGGAGCGAATCAGCAGTCCCACTCATGCGTGGTATCAAGCGCGTGGTATCAAGCGCAGCGGGTCACGCCGACACATCGCCCCCATCTCACTGCCCCGAGCCCATGAAGACCCTCAGCACGCAACTCTCCTATTTTCTGCAGAACAAGGAGATCCGGCAGAACCTGCCCATTCTGCTGAAATACATTGGCGTGCTTGTGGCCGTCATTGTGGCCTTCACGGTGCTCTTTCACTTCATCATGCTCTATGCCGAGGGCAGGGAGCACTCCTGGATCACCGGGCTCTATTGGACGCTCACCGTGATGAGCACGCTCGGCTTCGGAGACATCACGTTTCAGACGGACATCGGGCGGCTCTTTAGCGTGATTGTGCTCATCACCGGCATCGTGATGCTGCTCATCGTGCTGCCCTTTGCGTTCATTCGCTTTTTCTATGCGCCGTGGTTGGAGGCGCAGATTCACTCGCGGGCCCCACGCGAGCTGCCAGAAACGACCGAGGGCCACGTGCTGATGACGGCGCGCGACGCCATCGCGCCTGGGCTGATCACGCGACTGGAGCGCGACGGCATCCCCTACGCGCTGATCGAGTCGGACCCGGCCGTGGCCTCAGCCTGGCACACCGAAGGGCTTTCGGTGGTCGTGGGCGAGGTGGACAACCAGGAGACGTTCCGCAACCTGCGGGCCGACCAGGCGCGGCTCGTCGTGGCCAATCGCGATGACATCATCAATACCAATATTGCGCTGACCGTTCGCGAGGCCGCCCCTGCGGTGCCCATCGCCGCCGTGGCCGACAACGAGGATGCCGTCGATATTCTGGAACTGAGTGGGGCCACGCACGTGCTGCCGCTCAAGCGCTGGCTCGGCGAACAGCTATCGAACCGCATTAACGCGCTGCGAGCGGGGTTGCACCCAATCGGCGAGTATGAGGACCTCAAGATTGCGGAGCTGCCCGTCCACAACACACCGTTGGCCGGGCATACCGTTCGTGAGACGCGCCTTCGAGAGAAGACGGGGGTCAGCATCATTGGCGTGTGGAAGCGCGGACGGCTGCAGGCGGCTCGGCCCGACACGATGCTCACCGACCAGTGTGTGCCCGTTGTTCTGGGTACCGACGAGCAGCTGGACGAGCTCGATGCCATCCTAGCCATCTACGACGTGAACCCAAACCCCGTGTTGCTCATCGGGGGCGGCATGGTGGGCTCGGCCGCAGCCCGCGCGCTGGCCACGAAAGACGTACCCGTCCACCTCGTCGAGCGGAAGCGGGAGCGGTGCCGGCAGCTGCGCGGCACCGTGGACAACGTATTTCACGGCGACGCCTCGGACTACAGCCTGCTCCACGAGGCAGGCATCGACAAGGCGCCGTCGGTGCTGCTTACCACCAACGACGACGCCGTCAATGTGTACCTGGCGTCCTACTGCCGGCGCCTCAATCCCGAGCTGCGTATCGTCAGCCGCATCACGCACGAGCGCAACCTCGACGCCATCTACCGCGCCGGGGCCGACTTCGTGCTCAGCTACTCCACACTCGGGCTCGATGCCATCATGTCCATCTTGAACGATCGGAAATTGGTTGTGCTGGGCGAAGGCGTCGACCTGTTTGCGCGCCCGCTACCGGATTCACTGCAGGGGCACACGCTGGCCGAGAGCGGCATCGGCGCACAGACCGGGCTCAACGTGGTGGCCGTCAAACGCCACGGCTCGATCGTGACGCGCCTTACGCCGGACCTGCAGCTCCAGGCCGGCGACGAGCTGGTGATGGTCGGAGCCGGCGAGCAGGTCGACGCCTTCGTCGATGCCTACCGCTGACTCCCAACCCGAAAAGACAAGGATGACGATCGTAGAGGGCGCGCTCGACGCGCGGTGCGGGCGCGCGGCGAAACGTCTATCCCGCTCCTGAACCCCTGTCCTCCTCACCGTCAGCCCATCGCCCTCAACGAAGTTTGTGGAGTGAGCATCACGCACATCGCTGGATAGCACACGGTGGGTGCACTGTCAACGTTCAGCCCTGCGCGCCTCTTCCGCAGGCGGTTCGACGAGCGACTTGCCGAAGGCTTTCACGGTGAAGACCGGTACGGACACGTGTCGCACGACCTTTTCGGCAACGCTGCCCATCATAAAGCGCTGCAGCCCCGTCAATCCGTGCGTCGACATCACGATAAGGTCACTGCCCTGCTCCTCGGCGAATCGCAAGATTTCAGCGGCCGGGCGCCCCGCAGCGACGTGAGCCTCCATCGTCGAGCGGTCGAGAAGCTTGCCCTCGGAACCTGCAGGCGGGGTTACTTCCTCGTAGAACGCGTGGAGCGCCTCTTCGGCCTTCTGCTCCTTTTCGAGGTCGTAGGTTTCATCAAGGCCGTCGCCGTAAAATGCGGGGTGAAGATCCGGCTCCGTGACGTGGAGCAGGTCAAGCCCAGCGTCGTACAGTGCCGCTAAGGCATAGGCATGCCGAAGAGCCTCTCGGGCGTGATCTGAAAAATCGACGGGGACAAGAATGCGCTCGATCGGGGGTGGGGGCGTGACGGCGCGCACGTCTTCTTCTCCCCGCTGCACGGCCAGGACGGGCTGCTCGGCGCGCCGCACGACCTCTTCGGCGACGCTGCCAAGCAGGGTGCGGTGCACACTACGCCGCCCGCGTGTCCCCATCACGATCAGATCGATGTCATGCTCATCGGCGTAGTTGAGGATCACCGGCGCCGCCGCTACATCGCGTCCGGCGTGCTCGTGCATCTCGATCTTTGGGTATTTCTCCGGAAGGGACGTGCCATCGACGTCCCGGAGCAGGCGCTCGCAGAGGCGGTCCTCGCGCTCCCCCGACCAGTCCGGGACCGCCGCGCCAAGGGGGTCATCGAGGAGAACGTGGGCATGGAGCAAATGAAGGGTGGCATCGGTCTGACTCGCGAGATAGACGGCATAACACAGCGCACGATCCGAGGGCGGAGAGAAATCACGGGCGACCAGAATATTCTCTAACTGAAGCATGGGTCTAGCGGGTCGTCTGAAAAAGTACGTTGTTCGGAGATACAGCCCACTGGAAAACGGCCCTCCCGGCAGGAAACCGGCTGCGCTACGTCGCGCCAATGGCGATCAAGAATGCCAAAAAACCGAATTTGTCATCCTGAGCTCGACGCAGAATCTGCTTGAAAATGGTTGTGCCGTGCTCAATGAGGTCCTGGATCCCGTCCGGGATGACCGCTTGTTTGGGCTTTGTTAGGGGCTTTACGGGCCTTCCAGAGGCAACGGACCGCGAGACAGCTACCGTCCGCGGCTCTTTGTTATACGCGCAAGTCCGGATCTATTCCCGCTAGCCCGCGCCAATCCGGATGCGCACTGGGGATTTGGGTCGGGGACTCCCACATGGACGCGGGCGGCGGGTGGGACCGACGGACCTCCCCAAACCACCCCTGCACAATGAGCAGGGACGGCCCCGACGTCTCAGCCCGTGGTGCGCAGGCCGCTGGCGATGGCGTTGACGGTGAGCAGCACCTTCAGCAGCAGCGCCTCGCTCCGAGCTGCATCATCCTCGGCGCGCCACTGGCGAAGCAGATCGATCTGCTGGCGGTGGAGCGTGTGCAGCCCCTCGTCGCGCAGAGCGATCAGGCGGCGCAGGCGGGGCCGCCGCCCCTCTAGCGGTCCGTCAAAGATCACCTCCAGCATGCGGCGTGTGCGGTCGTACTCGTCGCGGACCCGGCCGAGCAGACGCTCGCGCACCGCGTCGTCCTCGACCATCGCGGCGTAGGCCTGCATCAGCGCCGGATCGGCGGTGAGGAGGCTCGTGCTGATGTTGGTAACCAGATAGCGCAGGGGCGGCCAGGAGAACGCCCGGTCGCAGACGGTCTCGAAGGCGTCCGGGTCGTCCTCGCGGAGCGTCTCCAGGGCGCTGCCGGCGCCGTACCAGCCGGAGAGGTAGAAGCGCGACTGGTTCCAACTGAACACCCAGGGGATGGCGCGCAGGTCGGCGAGCGTACGGCGGCCCGTGCGGCGCGCCGGGCGCGACCCGTGGCGGCTGGCCTCGATGGCATCGATGGGCGTGGCCTGACTGAAGAAG
>JAAAPH010000007.1 GCA_009908415.1 Bacteroidota bacterium | reverse complement strand
AGTGTACAGGCATGACGGTCTATCTTTGGACTAACCGCTGCATTGCTTCTCTCTCGGCAGGGTCGCAGGAAGGCAACAGCCCCCGAATGACGCAGAGCCCGTCCCGGTGCCCATCAAGAGACTAGCCCCCCGCACGTGGCTTGCGAGGAGAGTATTCTAGCACCCGGGGCAACATATACGGACGCTGAGACCCTCTGCCCCCTCAGCGCGTAGGAGAAAACGCCGTCTTCACACAGCGAACATCGCTGCGACCGAGCCGCACCGATCGGTACTGAAGGCTAAGCCACAAGCAGCCCGGTGCGGCTTCCTCTACGGCTTATTCCCCGTCGAGCCCCTCCAATCTGTTCGCCTTGCGAGTAGGCTACAGCGCCGCGCATTCCGCTGCGGGGCTCCAGTGAGGATGAACCGCGCGCCAGCACCTTCACATGGAGCGGCCACACGCACTCCATCGGCATTTCCCCGTCATGCGGCCTGCGTTTTCAATGTACCACAGTTTATTCGTACAATGAACTGACATAACACCAGGCGGGGTTCTCTATGTCCGTGAGAGGCGCGGCCAGAGAGCCAATCCTTGCGGTGGACTCCCTCCTCCGGCTTGTATGCGCCGCCCACGTTGCACTTCATTGGGGACTATCATAAGGGTTACGTATATTTAAATTGCTACATGCACGTCTTGGTCGAACGATACCCTTTGTGATCGACAGGCTGCGCTGAATATGGAAGGCCGTTCCCCTCCCATGTCGGCGGCCGGCCAAGACGGCCCTTTTGAGCGCACTGTCTCTCTTGGTCCTACTCGCTCTCCCTTCCACCCGCTCTCCGTACCCGCATGAGTCTCCGCGCGATCTACCGCACCACAGCGATCGCCATCGCCGCCGCGAGCATGCTCTACATGGCCTTCCAACGCCCGGCGGCGCCGCTGGAGGTGGAACAGCAGGCTACCATCGCCCTGGTTGGCAACAACCTCTGTGCTCGAATGATGGACTACGGGCACTTCGAAACCAACCTGCACCTGCGCTACCCGGACCAGCAGCTGAGGGTCCGCAACCTGTGTGACGCCGGCAACACGCCGGGCTTTCGGCCCCACCCGGGCCGCCCGTCGCCCTGGGCCTTTCCGGGCGCCGAGTCGTTCTACGACGAGCTCGCGCGCGAGTCGGGCAGCGTCGGTCACTTCGAGACGCCGGACGAGTGGCTGATGCGCCTGCAGGCCGACATCGTGATCGGCTTCTTCGGGTACAACGAATCGTTCCATGGGGCCGAGCGGCTCGACACCTACAAGGCCGAGCTGGAGGCGTTTATCGACCACACCCGGATGAAGCGGTACAACGGCGAGCATCCGCCGAAAGTGGTCCTCGTCTCCCCCACGGCCTTCGAGGACCGGTCCGACGCCCTGGACCTGCCGGACGGCGACACGGAAAACGAGCAGCTGGCGATGTACACGGACGCGATGCGGGAGGTGGCCGGCCAGTATGACGCGGTGCGGTTCGTGGATGCCTTTGCCCCCTCGGCGCGCTGGTACGCGGAGAGCGAGGAGCCCCTCACGATCGACGGCTTCCAACTGAACGGCCCCGCCTACGAGCGCCTGGCCGACCTGCTCACCGACCAACTCTTTGACCGCCCCGCGCCCGAGCGCGCTGACCACCGGGCGCTGGTGCACGAGGCCGTCATGGACAAAAACTGGTTCTGGGAGAACAACTACAAGATTCCGAACGGCGTCCACGTCTTCGGCCGCCGCTACAACCCGTACGGGCCGGACAACTACCCGTACGAGCTCAAAAAACTCCGCCAGATGACCTCGATCCGCGACACGGCCATCTGGCGCGCGGCGCACGGCCGGCGGATGGACGTGGCGGCCGCCGACGAGCGGACGATCGCACTGCCCCCGGTCGAAACGAACTACCAGCCGAGCAGCGGCGCGCACGGCGATCCGGAATACCTCTATGGCGAGGAGGCGCTCCAGACGCTCGAGACCGCGCCGGGCTACCAGATCGAGGCCTTTGCCACCGAGCAGGACTTCGAGGCGCTCGCGAATCCCGTGCAGATCGCCTTCGATAACGAAGGGCGCCTGTGGGTGGCGACGATGCCGAGCTACCCGCACTGGAAGCCGGGGGACGGCCGCCCCAACGACAAGCTCCTCATCCTCGAAGACACCGACGGCGACGACCGCGCGGACCGTCAGACCACGTTTGCTGACAGCCTGCACCTGCCCGTCGGGTTCGAGTTGACCGCCGACGGCGTGTACGTCTCGCAGGGCACGGACCTGGTGCTCCTGAAAGACACCGACGGCGACGACCGGGCCGACGAGCGCCACGTCATCCTGAGCGGCTTCGACGACCACGACACGCACCACGCCCATAGCGCCTACACCGCCGATCCCTCGGGCGCCATCTACATGGGAGAAGGCACGTTCCTCCACACCAACGTCGAAACGCCGTACGGTCCGGTGCGCGGCACGAACGGCGGGTTCTACCGCTACAGCCCGCAGCGGCACCACCTGGAGCGGACCGCCCAGCTGCCGATCCCCAACCCGTGGGGCATCGCCTTCGACCGCTGGGGCCAGAACTTCTACGCCGAGACGTCAAGCCCCGTCGTAAGCTGGATGATGCCCGGGACGATTAAGCCGCTCTACGGCGTGGCAAGCCCGAAGTCGCCCAACCTGATCGAAGAAGACCACATGGTGCGGCCCACCTCCGGGCTCGAGTTCGTCTCCAGCCGGCACTTTCCGGAGGCGGCCCAGGGCGATATGCTGATCAATAACACGATCGGCTTTCTGGGCACCAAGCAGCACAACGTCGAGGACGACGGCACGGGCTATTCGACCCATCACCAGCAGGATCTCGTGAAGGGCTCCGACCCCAACTTCCGCCCGGTCGACCTGGAGTTTGCACCAGACGGCTCGCTGTACCTTGTGGACTGGCACAACGTGCTGATCGGCCATATGCAACATAACGCGCGCGACCCGCTTCGCGACCACGTGCACGGCCGGATCTATCGCATCACGTATCCGTCGCGCCCCCTGGTGGAGGAGCCCGAGATCGCCGGCGCATCCATCGAGGTGCTGTTGGACAACCTGAAGCTGCCCGAGTACCGGGCGCGGTATCGGACCCGGCGGGAGCTTCGCGGACGCAGCGCTGCCGACGTGCTTCCCGCGCTGCGGGCGTGGGTCGACAACCTGGACGCCGGCGCCCCCCAGTACGAGCATCACCTGCTGGAGGCGCTCTGGGTGACGTGGGGGCTGAACGCGGTCGAGCCGTCGCTGCTGCGGCGGCTTCTGGAGGCAGAAGACTACCGCGCTCGCGCCGCCGCGGTGCGCGTGCTGCGCTATGCGGGCCACCAAGTACAAAACCAGACGGACCTGCTCGTCGATGCCGCGCGGGACGAGCACGGCCGCGTGCGCTTGGAAGCCATCGTGGCCGCCTCCTGGATGGACCGCGACGCCGGCATGCGCGTCTTGGACGCGGCCGGCCAGCAGCCGCTCGACCCGTGGATGGAAGACCCCTACGCGGCTGCCGTCGCGCACCTGAACGGCCGGACCGTCGAGGAGGAGCCCGAAGAGATTGAAACCAAGCTCGTCGGCGCGGAGCGTGCCCGCTTTGTGCTGGGCAAAGAAGTATACAACCGGGAGGGCGGCTGCGTCACGTGCCACCAGTCGGACGGCCAGGGCCTCAGCGCCTCGGGCTTTCCGCCGCTCACCGGCACCCGGTGGGTGCGGGGCAGCGAGGAGCGCCTCATCAAGCTCGTGCTCAAGGGGCTGCAGGGGCCCATCGAGGTGAATGGCGAAACCTACCCCGGGCAGGTCCCCATGACAGCCTTCGAAGGCCTCCTTACGGACGAAGAAATTGCGGCCGTGCTGACCTACGTGCGCAATGCCTTTGGCAACGACGCGTCGGTGATCGCGCCGGAAACGGTCTCCGCGGTGCGCGAGGCGGTCCAAGACAAAGACGGGTTCTACACCCCCGACGAGCTGCTACAGGAGCACCCCTTCGAGACGCCCGAGGAGTAGATGCCACCTCACAAGGGCGGGCGTAATCTCGTCTCGCATCCTCCTTGGCGGACAGCACACCGGCCGCCTATGCCGGGTTGTTCGCTACAGCGTGTGGGGCTTACGGCGCGTACCGGTCATATAGCCGCTGGATGCCGGCCGCCTCCGTGTCTCCCTCGTGCACGACCACCCGGTAGCGCAGATGGAGCTTTTCGCCTTTTGGGAGATGAAGTGCGCCTCCTTCGAGCCAGTTCATCGGCGTCGGCGAGAAAAACCCGTAGTTGCGCGTGAACCAACGAGGCGGCGACCATCGATTCGCGGGGTGATTGAGAATCGCCAGCCCTTCCGTCTCCCCCGCCCGTACCCCCCAGTAGTCGATCCAGGGCGACGGCTCGCCCCACGTTCCTTCTTCCCCCACCTGGCCGCTCGCGTTGACGAGGGTGCCCCCGCTGTCGGCCGACAAGGCGGGCACCATGCGCGCTGAGAACAGCGCGTGGTTGGTCTGCTGGATCCGAACGTCGATGAGCGATGTGAGCGTAATCTCGAAGTCGATGATGCGCAGACCAGCGGAGGGTGCTGTGATACGGATCCGGCGCTCATCAAGAAACGGCGCGGGTGCTCCCGGCCGCTGCCACCGGCTCGTTTGCGTAAAGACGACGGCGTCGCCGGAGGCTTGTCGTATGTGCGTCTCCTGTGGCACGATCTGCCCCCGGTCGAGGCCTTCTTGCCAGTAGTTGCCCCCGTTCACCTTGTCGCACCCAAAGAACAGGGAATGGTGATGCGGCCAGGGCTCGGACGATTCGGTCGTTACACTCTCTCCCGTCCGAGGTCCCCGCACCGGAAAGAAATAGGGATACTTCTGATCGTCGGCGTATTTGTACTCCGTGAACAAGGCTCCATCAACGGTGACCCGGACCCGGTCCTCCATCTGTTGAGCACGAAGCGCCCCCTCGTCCAGGTGGCCAGGAACCGGCTCCGCCTGCTTCGGCGTGCAACCGCCGCCCAGCAGCCCGACGGCAACGACTATGCTCCACGTCACCCTTTGCAGTCGTGTCATCGCCCTTGGTGATTGTGATCAGTGTAATGAGTGGTATCGATGGGTTCGACGAAGATATGCTGCTTCGTGCGCGGCGGCCGCTAAACCGGGATCCCTCGCTGTAGCGCATCGCCGCTATCAAGCGGAAGGTGCATGGACTGACTGTGGCGGGCGCCGTCGACGCGCAGGCGTTCCTTGGGCATGATCAGCCTCCCAGGTGCGCTTCTCCGGTACATTCGCGTCCCATCATGCCCGCCCCTTCGAAGGTCATCCAGTCCAGCTTCGCTACCGGGTCGGTCCCCGTCCCCCGGAAAACGAGCACCAGCGTGTGAGGGCCGCCCGGATCCTGGACGGGAAGGGTCACCTCCTGCCAGGCGGCTGGATCCTCGTTCGCGGCGGCCTCAATCGGTGCGGTCGCCAACAGCTCCCCATCGGGGCCATCCAAGCGAACCTCCACGGTTCCCCCGGCCACCGGCTGCATGCGCAGGGTGATCCCGTTAATGCGGTGCAGGTTGACCGGAGCGTATGCCAGGACGCTACTATCCCGGGCGACCATGAACACCTCTACGCCCCGCCGCACGCGGAGCACCGATCCGCCTTCCGTACTGCCGGCGAACTCCCGTTCGACCTTTCGGCTGGCCGTTGTGTGCTCGGCCTGCTTGCGCCGCGGCTGGAGCGTCACGCTGTCCCGTGCCAGTGCGCCGACGCCTCGACCCGGCGCGTCGCCCGTGGCGTGCACCACCAGACGGGCCTGCTGTTCTTCGAGGTAGAAGTGGCTGTTGTCCTCCCGGATCGCAAGGTGTCCGCTCCGACCGAGATGCTGCGCTTGTGCATGCTGGTGCGTGTCGTGAACCAGGTAGGAGCGGACTGTGACACGCGCCTCAGCGCCCGCTGCCTTGTCCGGAATCGCCACGCAATACGAAAGGGCCGCATTGAAGTCGACGATACCGCCCTCCTCGGGCCAGGTGAAGGACACGTCGGAGCCGGCGGCGCGCCTCGTGGCAGCCGGCTCCGCGGACGAGACCGGCGGCGCGCTGGACCGGCTTGCAGGGTCGTAATCCAGCCGGACGATGCGGGCGTCGTCGTTGTACCACCCTTCATAGCTGCTGCCCCACTCGATCACGTAGAGGTGTCCCTTCGGCCCCACCTCCATGTCCATCGGCCGGTTGAAGGTCATACGGGGCAGAAAGGGCGTGATCGCTTTCAGCTCGCCTGCTTCGTTAAAGGCGACCGCCTTGATCCAGCTGCGCATGAAGTCGAAGATAAAGAGGCGGCCGTCGTAGTAGGGCGGCAAGGCATTCGGGCCGGCCGTCTGCGCGTCGTAGCGGTACACAGGGCCCGCCATGGCCGATCGCCCCCCGGTGCCGAGCTCCGGAAACTCCTCCGAAGCGCCATAGGGATACCAGATCAGGGCCGGTTCGGCCGGTGGCAACACGTAGGCCCCCGTGTTGCGGGGCGCGTCGTTAACCGGCCGTTCGGGAACGAACGGCGGACCGGCCGTCTCGGTGGCAAAGTCGTAGTCGTGGTACGCTTTGTTGTCGCCAATGAAGTACGGCCACCCGAAGTACCCGGCGCGTTGCGCGCGGTTGAACTCGTCATAGCCCATCGGGCCTCTCTCCGCGCTGGCGGCCCCCGCATCGGGCCCCACTTCGCCCCAGTACAATGCGCCGGTTTGGGGGTCGATCTTGAAGCGATACGGGTTGCGGTTGCCCATCACATAAATTTCAGGACGGCCTCGGACGCCGTAGGGGAAGAGGTTGCCGTCGGGAATGGTGTACGTTCCATCCGCCTGCGGACGAATGCGGAGGATTTTGCCCCGCAGGTCCATGGTGTTGGCCGAGGCACGCTGGGCGTCCCATATGCGACGCCCCGGCCGCTCGTCGATGGGCGCATACCCGGTCGCCCGCGGGTTGGTGTTGTCTCCCGTAGACAGATACAGGTTGCCGTGCGGGCCGAATTCGATCTCGCCGGCGCTGTGGCCGCCGTCTACGTTGCGCTGCACAGGGACCTCGAGTAGCACTTTTTTACTCCGAGGGTCGATGCCCTCGTTCGTTACAGTGAAGCGGGCCAGCTCGTTTTTTCCTCTCGCGTGCGGCGCGTAGTACAGATACATCCAGCCGTTCCGGTCGAAGTCCGGATCCAGAGCCATCCCAAGAAGCCCGCTGGTGTGTACGGCGTCGACGGGGAGGAAGGCCACCGTGGTCGTGGTCCCTGTATCCGGATGCCACACCCGCACCGCCCCCTCCCGTTCGGCAAAGAAGACGCGGCCGTCGGAGGCGATCTCAAGCACGTTTGGGCGAGTGGTCTCCTTCACCAGAACCACCTTCTTGAAGTCGCTTTGCGAGGGCCGCCTCGCCTGCAGGGAAGCAGACGCCGGCGCGGCGGCGTTCTCGGTCGCGACCTGTCCTGAATCCGCCGGTGCCAGCGCGGCGCGTTCTTCTTGTGCGACCTTGCTCCCGCTTGAGCAGCCCCCGACCGTGAGGGTTAGAAGGGCGACCAGGAGGTAGGGTACGGCTCTACTCACTTCGACCATGGGTGGGGATGCATTCCGTTGATGGAGTCAAACGACGACCGCGCGAGGGGAAGCTGCCCGTCGGGGCGCAAACGCGTGAGGTGCAGGAGCCGACGCGGCGCGCGGTCGGGTGGGGGCGCCCGCCTCACGTTACTTCTCTACGCGCACCCCGGGCGTATC